>DATLUM010000015.1 GCA_035533095.1 Acidimicrobiales bacterium
CGGGCGATCGCTCACACCGACGCCGTCCTCACCGCCGGGATGTACCGGGTGGGGTGCGCCGACACCTTCTGCTGGGTCCACGCCAGCCTCCGCCAACTCGCTCCTCCCGGAGCGGGCCTCACGTGGCAGGACCGCACGCCCCCGATGGCCGCTGGTCTCACCGACCACCCTTGGACGATGTCCGAACTCTTGCCCTACCACGTCCCCTTGCCGCTGTGGGTTGCCCCCAAACGTCGGGGCCGTCCCCCTCAAGCCAGCTATCAGCCGGCCATGGCGATAGCCGCGTGACCACGCTTAACTGTGGTGCTACCACAAAAGCTCCATTCCGGGAATACCATGAAAGTGCATGATGTCGTCACGCGTCCCGTGAGGGAGGAGGTTGTCATGATCGGCCTTCAATCAACGTCCCAGAGCACCGAATATCTGTCCACGGCCGAAGTCGCGCGGCTCATTGGAATCCATCCCAACACTCTGCGCGGGTATGCCGACCAGAACCTGATCGAGCACATCCGCCTTCCCGGAGGCCATCGGCGCTTCACCCGCCAGGCGGTGGACGAGTTCATCGGGCGCCTGCACGATCGCACCATTGCCGGGCCAACGCCGACTCAGATCGAAGCGCTCGCGCGCGAGTACGGCGAGTAAGCGCGCGTGCCGTCCCCCGACGCTGCTGCGTACTATCGGACTCCCACGCCGGACGAGCCGATCAAGACGGGCGATATCTTCCTTGGCGGCGCGCTCGTCGCGCCGGGTGATCCGCGTCTCTCCCTCTCCCCCCGAACGGACGTTGCGCCCAGCCGCGATGTCCTCGACCTCGGACCGCTCGTCGACGAGCCGGTGGTCGGCATCGGGTACGTTATGCTCCTGTCCTATACCTGCGACTACGCGGAGCCGGCGAGGGACCACGCCCTGCGGCTGGTCGCGCCTCTCTGGGACCTTCTCGCCCTTCCGAACACCAATGGCCTGAGGGGTTTCGTCTGGAACCAGCCGGAGCGCTGTCCGGCGATCTTCTATCCCCTCCCCGCCGGCGACGGGCACGTCGGTTCGTCCTACATCCATCTTCGCCAGCTTGGCCTGGTCCAGCGCGAGATGCTGCCGGCGAGCGGCCGCGTCGCGTCCCTACAGCAGCCGGTGAAGCACCTCCTCTGGCAGAAGCTGGCATTCTTCCTCACCCGCGTCCGGCCGACGCTCGAACAGTTGCACACGGTTGATGAAGGGTATCCCTCGCCTGAAGCTCGTCCCTGACTGCTCAAGCTCGCCGTGGCGCTCGTGCCTTGCGGCGGGCGTTGATGCGGAGGGTCCAGCAATGATCGGATGGGTCGCCATCACGGGTCAGGAATGGGCGCGACCGTCAAAAGGCCTGCTGACCGGCCGGTCAGAATTGGATCATACCTTCGGTGTCATGCGGGAACGACCGCGGTCGCGTGACACCTGGCTGCTCGGTGAGCAGATTGATCCTCCGGTGTGGTCGAGGCTAATGCATTGCGACGGTTCTTCGGGTCATCCGTCGCCACCGGCGCGACCTCGACGGCCGGGGACAGCCGGCTGAAAAGGAGCGCCAGCACGACGCCCAATGCGCCGTAGACCGCGAGGACGTCCCGGTCGCTCGCCACCAGCGTGGTCCCGGCCGACTGGAGCGTCTGGGCGAGGAGACCGGCGCTCAGCGCGCCGACCGCCGAGAGCGAGCCGGCGAGGTTGTACCAGGCAAAGCTATTCGTGCGGAAGCGATCCGGAATCGTCTGGGGCAGTGCTGCCAGCTCGATGGGCTGAGAAGGCCCGACCTCGCCCCCGCCCGGACTCAACGTCCCCAGGATCGCCGCGACGGTCAGGAGGAACAGGTTCCCGGATACTGCGAAGGCGAGCCCGGTGACGGCGACCAGCATCGTGCCGAAGACGAGCATGCGGCGGCGCCCGAGTTGGTCGGGGTGCGCGGTGATCGCGAAGGAGACCAGGCATCGCCGACCAGAGTGGCGGTGAGCAGCATGCCGATCTCGCCTTCCGGCAGGCCGATTGCCGCCAGGTAGAGCACGAGCACGACCGAGAGGAGGCCATGGGAAAAGGTACGGACGACTCGGGTGGCGAACAGAAGTCGCCCGTCGGCCGTCAGCAGCCGCAGTGACTGGGCCTCCGGAAGCTCCAGCAACGACACCTGCGCTTTTCTGCATCCCTTGACGAGACATCGCCAACAGGGAGTCGGCAGTTGGAGGATCAACGGGTGCGCCCCACAATAGTGGAGTTAGGCCGCCTGTTTTGCGAGGTCGCCCGGGGGAGCGCGACGGTGACGCGGAAAGACCGGCGGGCGACGGCGCTGCGGATGGGTCCGCCAGAAGCTGGGCCAGCGCCCGGAGCGCC
>DATLUM010000016.1 GCA_035533095.1 Acidimicrobiales bacterium
ATCGACGCCGTGGTGCGTCTCCTCGCCGATCTCGCCGCCCGGCGGGATGCGCATGACCACCACCTGCGCGTTCCGGCCGGTCGCCAGCACCTCGCGGAACCAGCGGTTCTGTTGGGTGAGGGCGACGATGTCCTCGTTGAACGCCACGACTGCGCCCTCCTTCCATCCTGCGGTCACGGCGATGGTGGCGGGGCACGCCTCCTCCAGCAAGAGCCATCCGTCGCTCGCCACGCGCAGGCACACCCGGGCGGTGGTTGAGCTTAGCCGTGCAAGCGGTGCCTGATCTCCCCCTCGTACTCGGGGAAGTACTGCCCGATGGCAGAGAGGTCGAACTCCCGCAGGATCGACTCGTTCGACTCGCGCTCCCGCAGGAAGTCGACGCTGGCCCGCACGAGGGCCTCCGGATCAGACGCGCCGGGTGCCAGCCGGGCGAGATCGGCGCGGGTCACGTGGACGCGGTGGCGTGTCTCGTGGTCGTTGCGCACCGTCACCTCACAGACCCACCCGGTGCTCGATGGCTTGCAGGTGAGGTCGATCTCGGTCATGGGCGGATCGCTGCGTTGATCGCGCGGACCGTGGCGACGGGGTCGGCGACCTCGATGATGAGTGCGGCGTAGTGCTCGTGGTCGAGGTCGATCTTCACCGCCTGCTCGGGGTGGTGGACGTCGAGGAACCACCACTGCCCATCGAAGAAGGTGCCTGCCGCGATGACCCCGGGGAGCGACGCGCCGCCAAGGCGCAGCCCATGCCGCTCACGTAGGGCGTCGGGATCCTGCGAGGCGCCACGCACATGAGTGAGCGGTACCTCCAACGTGCTGCGCAGGGCAAGGACCTTGTCGAAGCCCTCGACCACCACCCGCAGGTGGCCGTTCGCGATCTCGACCTCGACCATGGCGATCCTCTGCTCTCGTAGGGTCGGTTTCAGCCTCTAGCTCCGTACTGTCCCCGTCACGTTAACGGTCTCACCCGACCCGGCGCCTTGGCGACGGTCCCGGTACGTAGTCCCCACGCCGATCGGCCCGTCCGAGCCCTTCGAGACGTAATCCGTGCCTGAGATCGACATCGTCGAGTCCGTCCAATCGCTCAGGACGGCGAGCACCTCACCGGTCGGCCCCCTGCTGGCGGCCTACTTGACGCTGCCGGCCGTCAGGCCGCCCGCCAGCCACCGCTCGATGCCGGCGAACAGGATGACCACGGGCACCACCGCGATGAGCGACGCCGCGAAGAGGAACTGCCACTCCACCTGGTACTGACCGATGAAGCCCGTGATGCCCACCGTGATCGGCTTCGTCTCGGTGCTCTGCAGGAGCGTCAAGGCGATGACGAACTCGTTCCAGGCGGCGATGAACGTGAAGATGACGGCGGTCACGATTCCCGGAAGCGCCAGCGGGATGGTCACGAAGCGAAGCGACTGGAACGTCGAGCACCCGTCCAGGCGCGCCGCCTCCTCGATCTCCTCGGGGATCGTCTGGAAGTAGGCGTTGAGGATCCAGATCGAGAAGGCGAGGTTGAAGCCGGCGTCCACGAAGACGAGCGCGAGCAGGTTGTCGACGAGCCCGACGATCACCACCTCGCGGTAGATGCCGATCACGAGCGCGGTGGGAGCGAGCATCTGCGTCACGAGCACGAGCACCAGGAACAGCCCGCGACCCCGGAACCGGTTGCGCGCCATGTAGTACGCCGCCGGCAGGGAGACGGCGAGGACGATGAGGGTGGCGAAACCCGCGATCAGGAGGCTGTTCTGCAGGAACGTCGCGATCGGCGCAACGTCCCACACCGCCGCGAAGTTGTTCCAGTCGAAGCGCGTCGGCAGATAGAGCGCCGGGATGGCCCAGATCTCGCTCTTCGGCTTCAGCGCCGTGACGAACATCTCGATGTACGGCGCCAGGAAGAGGAGCGCGACCAGGTAGGCCGTGCCGGCGACAATGACCTTGCGAAGGGAACCGTGCATGGTCAGTAGGTCAGCGCGGTCCCGCGGACCGTTCTCAGGTAGATCGCGATGACGATGAGGATCGCCGCGAAGTTCACCACCGCCAGCGCCGCCGACTGCCCGACGTCCGCGGTGCGGAACGCGAGCTTGTACATGTACGTGGTGGTCGTGTCCGTCTCGTAGCCCGGACCGCCGTTCGTGATGATCCATATGATCGGGAACGAGTTGAAGACGTTGATGAGGTTGATGAGCGAGGCCACGAGAAGCGCCGGGCGGAGCAGTGGGAGCGTGATCGAACGGTACGAACGCCAGGCGCTGGCCCCGTCCACCCGTGCCGATTCGAGGATCTCGTCGGGGATCCCCTGCAGCCCGGCGATGATGACGACGGTGGTGAACGGAAGCGAGACGAATACCGCCACCGCGATGACGCATGCGAATGCGAGCGTCGGGTTCCCCAGCCAGTCGATCGGCGCCCCCGGGAAGTGCAGGTCGATGAGCAGACGGTCCAGCACCCCGTAGAAGTTGTCGAACATGAATCGCCAGATCATCGCCGTGACGACCACCGAAGCGGCCCACGGGACGATGAGCGCGATGCGGACGAGGCGACGCCCCGGGAACTGCTGGTTCAGCAGCTGACCGAGGAACAGCGAGATCACCATCGTGATGGCGACGACGGCGAACACCCAGATCGCGGTCCGCGCCAGGACGCCGGGCAGCGCCGGGTTGGCCAGGAGGCGCGCGTAGTTGTCGAGACCGGTGAAGCCCTTCTCGGTGCCGGAGAACGAGATCCGCAGGAGCGACGTCCGCACCATCTCGACCGCGGGCCAGATGACCACGACGCCAATGAGGACCACGGCGGGGCCGACCCAGAGGAGGGGGGCCAGCGTCGAGCGGCCCCGCCGCGCGTGGCCCGGGCGCCTCACCGCCCGATCAGGGGCTCCAGTCTCCACGGCCTGGGTGGCGCGGGCTTCCGTCATTCGGTCACCTTCCGCAATCGTGCAGGGACACGCCCCGGCTGGAGCAGGCCCCTGCACGATACCTGTGCTGGAACGGTGCGGCTAGTGGCCTGCCAACGCGGTCGCCTGGATCGCGTCCAGGACCTGCTTGGGATCAGATCCCTGGACTGCCGTCCCGACGGTCTGCTGGAGCGCACCCTGGACGGCCGGCCATGCGGCCTGGTCGCTCGGATAGAAGATCGCGTTCGGCAGCGCGTCGATGAATGGCTTCATCCACGGATTGGTCTGCAGCACCGTGCTGGCCGCGCTGGTGGTCGCGGGGAGGAAGCCTCCGGCGGCGGTGAGGAAGTCGGCGTAGTTCTGTGGCTGGTAGAGGAAGCTGAGGAACGCCTGGACCGCCCGCTGGTTGCCCGGCTTCTTGAAGGCGAAGAAGTAGTCCTGGACACCGAGCGTGATGGGCTTCTTGCCATCGGCGGCCACGAACGGCGCGACGCCGTAGTTGACCGTGCTCTTGTTGTCCTTCAGCCAGGCGACCGTCGCGATCGACGCGTTGACCATGGCAGCCTTGCCCTGGCCGAACAGCGCCCATGCGCCCGACGTGCGGTCAGTGCCCGCGGGGTTCGGCTGCGTGTAGCCGGCGGCGACGAGCGACTTGACGTACTTCATCGCGTCGATGTTCGCCTGGGAGTTGATCGTCCAGGTGTTGTTCGCGAACAGGGTGCCGCCGTTGCCGCCGGTCCAGATCGTGAACTCGGCCTGCGCCTCCTCGTGGCCGAGCGGCACCGCGAAGCAGTACGTGTCCGCGGGAACGGCCGCCTTGATCTTCGCGCAGTCAGCGGTGAGCTCGGTCCAGGTGGTGGGCGGGTTCGCGATCCCGGCCTTGGTGAAGATGTCCTTGTTGTAGAACATCTGCCGGTCGCTGGCGAGGTCCGGAACGGCGTACTGGACGCCGTTGTACTTCGAGTTGTTGGCGAACGTCGGGACGATGTCCGCGAGCGTCTTGGCATCGACGATCTGGTCCGCCGGGTAGATCAGACCGTCAGCTGCGTAGCTCGCGAACGTGTTGAGGTTGACGATGTCCGGGTACTGCTTCGTCTGGACCATCGTCGTGATCTTCTGGGTGATGTCGTTCCACGAGATGGTCGTGATGTCGACCTTCACGGTCGGGTAGGCCGCCTCGAACTTCTTGGCGAGCGCAGCCCAGAAATCCGCCGTGGCGGTGGTGGCGCTGTACTCCGGTGCAAGCATCGAGATGGTGATCGGCGCGATGCCGGAGGACGACGCCGCGGGAGCTGGCGTGCTGCCGGAGCTGCACGCCGACGCGACGACCGCAAGCAGCGCGACGATGACAAGGGAGCGCTTCAAGCCGTGGTACCTCCTCATTGGTGAACACTCATCCGCCCCCCAAGGTTGTGGCTGCTCGTCACCTCCTCTGATGTTGCGACTGGCTGTGAAGTTCCCCGGCTTCGGCCGGATGCTACTGTGGATGGGTCTGCGCGGACAATGCCGTTAGTTGCGTGATTGACGCGGAATCGCGGTCTGAGATGGGCATGCGCATCCCCGGCAGCCCGCCCCGCGGGAAGAGCAGGCGCTGCGCGTTCTCGTGGTAGACGGCCCGCAGCACGTCGTCGGGGAGGCGCAGGCCGTGGATGAGCCACCGCCCTTGCGTGCCCGGCCCTTCGCCCGGCTCGTACG
The DNA here is from genome assembly GCA_035533095.1 of Acidimicrobiales bacterium. Classification (NCBI taxonomy): domain Bacteria; kingdom Bacillati; phylum Actinomycetota; class Acidimicrobiia; order Acidimicrobiales; species Acidimicrobiales bacterium. The sequence goes on from DATLUM010000016.1 coordinate 4,582, forward strand.
GGAACGACTCGTCCGCCGTCTCCAGGAAGCGCTCGTACGTCGCCCACCAGGCCGGGTCCGGGGGCGCGTCCGTCCCGAACAGCACGCGGTCGCGCCAGCGCACGATGAACGACCGCGCGCTGTAGGGCTGACGTCCCAGCTCCGCGATCCGCGCCGCGAGGTCCACGTGCCAGTTCGGGCAGCGCTCCAGCATGGCTCCGACACGCGCCAAGTCTTCGGCCGCGCAACCGACGTGGGCCCCGACGAAGATCGTCCGCGGGTGGCGCACCACGACCGCCTCGAGCTGGTCGATGAGCTCGTCGAAAGACGGGAAGCCGGGCGCATCCGGCTGGCCCGGCGGCCGGGTCGGCCAGGCGTGCCACTCGGGGTGCTCGTGCAGCTCCTCCCACCGCTCGTTCGTCTTGTCCAGCGGGTCGAAGAACGCGATCGGGTCGGCGACGTGGATCGTCACGGGCATCCCCAGCTCCCCGGCCGTCGCCCACAGCGGGTCCAGGCGCGGGTCGTCCACCCCGACGAGCCGCCCCGCGGCGTCGCGCGTGGACATGCCCAGCGGCTTCCAGACCTTGAGCCCGCGGGCCCCCGCCCGGGCCGCGGCCGCGAGCCGGCGGGCCTCCTCATCGCCGAAGTCTCGCCGCTCGGACCACCCCGCGTAGTCGAGACCCGCGTACACGGCGACCCGCTCGCCCAGAGGCGCCCAGCGGCCGATCTCCCGAGCCAGCGGATCGCCCCAGCCCCCGTCAAGGTCGACGATCGCCGCGACGCCCGCATCGTCCATCACGTCGACGAGCTCGGCCGCCGAGCGCATCGCCCACGGTCCCGAAAAGGGTGTGGGCCCCAAGTGGTTGTGCGCGTCGATGACCGGGAAACGCGGACGGGCCGGAGGACCCGCGTGGCGGACCCGGAGCCTCGACACCGGCCGGTAGTCGGTCAGCAGGAGCGCCGGGGGGTCGTCCGGCCCCGGCACCCTCCCAGGCGACTCGAGCGGCCTCCCGCCCGGCTCCATCGGCTTCACCCCCGCGCCATCCGATCCGCTCCCTACACCCCGACGATGTGCCGCATGCCCTGGCTGTGGTACCGCTCGACCCAGGCAGGTCGGTCCGGGTCGGCGCCCCTCGCGCGGGCCAGGGCGAAGGCGAGGAGGGCAACCGGGGCGACGGCCGTCAGCGGGGACAGATCCTCGGCCGCCGACGGGTCGAGCGGGAGGTGCAGTGCGTCGGGAATGGCCGAGCCGCGTCCCGCGTCCGGGCCCGGGGTTGCCAAGCCGGGCTCCGCGTCCGCTCCCGGGCCGACCTCGACCACCGTGGCCCCCCAGGCGAGCGCGCGGCGGGCCAGGTCGAGCGTCGCCTCACGCCCCTCACCGGCCGGCGCCAGCGCGATGACAGCCGAGCCGGGACCCACGATTGTCGCGGCCCCGGATGCCATCTCCCACGACTCAGCGGCCTCGGCGTGGACGAGGGCCATCTCCTTGAGCTTGAGGGCCGCCTCGGCTGCGGCAGCGGCAGCGGTCCCGCCACCCACCACGAACAGGTGCTCGCAGCCCGAGAGCCTTTCTACCACGAGCGAGACGCGCGGCTCGGCAGTGGCGAGGGCCGACTCCACGTGGTCCGCGGCCTGCGCGAGGGCGTCCCGTGTCTCCCGGGAGGTGCGCTCGCCGAGCAGTTCGGCCATGACCAGCAGGGTCGCGGTCAGGGTGGACGCGTACGTCTTGGTCATGACCGGGACCCTGCTCGGACCGCCGGCCGACAGCACGGCGTAGTCCGCGAGCCGCTCCAGGCTGCTGCCGGGGACATGAACGATACCCAGGGTCGGCAGGCGGCCGCGGAGCTCCTCGACGAGGGCGATCACGTCGCGGAACTCCCCCGACGCCGAGATCCCGATCATGGCGTCGCCCGGGCCGAGGGCCGGAAGGTAATGCCGGAACTCGCCCGCGGGCAGCGCGATGACCGTGGGCTGGTCGGCGGCCGCTCGGTGCCTGTACCAGGTGGCGGCCGCGAGCGCGGAATGGTAGGAGGTGCCGTTGCCGATGACGTAGATCCGGCGCGTCCCCGCGGCCCTCAGGGCGTTCGCGGCGGCACGCGCGGACGGCAGGCTGGCGGCGAGGGTGGCGCGGATGGCCTCCGCCTCGCCCCGGATCTCGGTCGGGATGATCCCCTCGATCACGATGGACCGGTCCTCCTCTCGTGTGGTCTCCCGCTGG
>DATLUM010000017.1 GCA_035533095.1 Acidimicrobiales bacterium
CGGGCACTTCGACGACGAGATCATCCCGGTGCCGACCCGCGACGGCGTCGTGTCGGTGGACGAGGGGCCGCGCCCCGACACGACGCTCGAGCGTCTGGCGCAGCTCAAGCCGGTCTTCCGCGAGGGTGGGACGGTGACGGCCGGCAACGCCAGCCCACTCAACGACGGCGCGGCGGCGGTGCTCGTCGTCTCGCGCCGCTACGCCGAGGCGCACGGCCTGCGGCCGCTGGCGCGAGTGCGCGCGATCGGCGTGGCCGGCGTACCGCCGCGCGTTATGGGGATCGGCCCGGTGCCGGCCACGCGCAAGGCGCTGGAGCGCGCGGGGTTGACCCTGGCCGACGTGGGCGTGATCGAGCTGAACGAGGCCTTTGCGGCGCAGGCCCTGGCGGTGCTCCACGACTGGGAGATGGATCCAGAAGACCCGCGCGTCAACCCTAACGGCGGCGCCATCGCGCTGGGTCACCCGCTGGGCTGCTCGGGCGCCCGGATCATGACCACGATGCTGCACGAGATGCGGCGGCGAGCCGACATCCAGTTCGGCCTGGCGACGATGTGCGTCGGCGTGGGCCAGGGGATAAGCATGGTGGTCGAGCGCGTCGCCTGACGGGCTCGAAGGCCGAACACGAGCGGAGGGCGGCATCGGCCGCCCTCCGTCAGTTTGGGGAGTCGCCCGGCTACCGCGACGCCGGCATGGTGCCGAGCGTGACCGTGAGTGAGAGATGCTGGGAGCCGCGCTGCACCGACAGCGTGACCACGTCACCCGGCTTGTGGTGGTCGATCGCCTCGGCCAGCGAGGACTCCGTGCTGAGCTTGGTGCCGTCGATGGCCGTGACCACGTCGTTCGCCTGCAGCCCGGCCGCTGCACCCGGGGAGTTCGGGGCGACCTGGCCGATGACCGCGCCGGTCGTGTTGGCGACGCCGAGCTGGGCCGCGATGGCGGGATTGAGCGGCGTGTACGAGATCCCGATGTAGGGATGATCGACGTGCCCGGTCGCAACGAGCTGGTCGGCGATCGGCTTGGCGGTGGCCATGGCGATCGAGAAGCCGATACCCTGCGCCTGGACGCCCGGCTCAGCCTGGCCGGCGACCAGGGTGTTGATGCCGATGACCTGGCCCGTGAGGTCCACCAGCGGGCCGCCGGAGTTGCCGGGGTTGATCGGGGCGTCGGTCTGGATGGCGTCGAACAGGTACGGGCCGGCGGCCTGTGCCTGCGCCGCCTGACCCTGGCCGAAGGGGATCTGACCGAAGGGACTGCCGCTCGACGAACCGGACTGGCTCTGAGCCTGCGACGGCTCCTGCACCGTCCGGTTCAGGGCGCTGACGACGCCGCTGGTGACGGTCGGTCCGCCGGGCAGCGCCAGCGCGTTGCCGATCGCGATCACGAACTGGCCCACCTGGAGCCGGCTCGAGTCGCCGAGCGGAGCCACCGGGAGATTGCTGCCGTGGATCTGGATCACGGCGAGGTCGGTCTGCGGGTCGGTGCCCACGACCGTGGCGGGGAACGAGCGGCCGTCCGGCAGGGAGACCAGCAGGTTCTGCGCGCCGGCAACGACGTGGTTGTTAGTCAGAATATGTCCCTGGCTGTCGTAGATCACACCGGAGCCGACGCCCGACGGAACGGAGTAAGCCTGGCCGAACTGCGATGCCGGGGTCTGGTTGTTCGTGATCTGGACGACGGCCGGCCTGGCCTTCTGAACGGCGGCCTCGACGGCCGCCTGGAAGGAAGTCGCGCTGCCGGTAGTCGGAGTCGCGGCGCCGGCGGCGCTGACCGGCGCCGGTGACAACAGGCTGGGCGCGTCGTAGCGTACGAACGCGTAGCCGCCGACGGCGAGCAGGAAGATGAGGAACGCCGGGATCAGGCGCAGGCCAAAGCGCCGGTAGGGATGGGACATGGTTCGGCCTCTCTCACTAGAACGATCCGACGCTCGGGGTGCGCTCAACCGCGCTCTGGGACCAGGGAACCGGGAGGATCACAGCGGCTCCTGGGCGCGGCGCCAACCCTGGGTCGCGGTTCCTCGCGGTCTCGGATCGCCGAACGTCCGCGGCATCCCGAGAAGCGTCTCCCACGATCACGAGCGTATCGAGTGGGGCTGAGACAGCGATGAAAGAGACATAAGGCACCTATGAGGCCTTGGAGGTTTCTCCGGCAGCCATCCAAGGCCCCGGCGAGTGCTCGGGGGACCCGGTCGCGTTGCCGAGGGGGTGCGAACCTCCGGCGCGAATTCCGCGGTGAGCCGGCGGGGCGCCTGGAGTCGCTGGAGCGTTTAATGGTGGACACTGGCCGGGGATTCATTTCCAGGGCGCCTGGATGCCTGGGCCGACTGCAACGGGATCAACTTGAAGTTGTCGCGGCCGGGCAAGCCGACCGCCAGTGCCTTCGCGGAGCCATTCAACGGGCACTTCCGACGGGAGTGGCGGGGCTATTGCTGGTTCGCAAACCGTACCGAGGCGCTCGAGGTGGTCGAAGCCTGCCCGTTGGAGTACAACGACGAGCGGCCCAACCGGGGGTCGGATCGGCGGACACCGGCCGCTCTCCTGGCAGGTTGGGAGTTCTCGGAGCAGGCGGCGGACGAACGCATGCCGTTGACCAATCCGGTGGTCGGTTCAAGTTAGCGGGCGGCACGCTGCAATACGAGTGCAGAGGGCTACCGAGATGTTTAGCCCTGCTCCGGCGGTGGCGATGACGTGGCTGAAGTAGGTGCAGACCAGGCTCGCGGGGTGCGGGCATGCCGTACTATATTTCGGCCTGTGCAGGTACCTCCGCAACCCGAGACGGGAGACGGATTCCGCGAAATCGGCTACTGTTCGGCTCATCGAGCGACAGCCGAGAGGCCGCACTCGATAGCAGCTGGGCGACACCTCCCTGGATCTCCGAGAACCGACGTCGACGGCCAACTGCGAAGTTCCCCGACACCGCGAGAGGAGTAGGGCCGGCGTGTCCGAAAAGAAGGAAGTGACGACGAGCGTCAGCGAAAGCGAGAACCCGGCAATCCCCTCCCCGACACCCAAGGTGACCCGGCCGCGGACGAACATGGACTGGTGGCCGAATCGGCTCGACCTCTCGGTGCTCCACCAGCACTCGTACCTGTCCAACCCGCTGGGTGAGGGCTTCAACTACGCCGAGGCGTTCAAGAACCTCAACCTCGAAGCGCTGAAGCAGGACCTCATCGAACTGATGACGACGTCGCAGGACTGGTGGCCGGCCGACTACGGCCACTACGGGCCGTTGTTCATTCGCATGTCCTGGCACTCCGCGGGGACGTACCGCATCGCCGACGGCCGTGGCGGCGGGGGCGCCGGTGCCCAGCGCTTCGCCCCCCTCAACAGCTGGCCCGACAATGCCAGCCTCGACAAGGCGCGCCGTCTGCTCTGGCCCGTCAAGCAGAAGTATGGCCAGCAGATCTCCTGGGCTGACCTGCTGGTCTTTGCCGGCAACGTGGCCATGGAGTCGATGGGGTTCAAGACCTTTGGTTTCGGCTTCGGACGGCCCGACATCTGGGAGCCCGACGAGATCTACTGGGGGTCCGAGGACACCTGGCTCGGGGATGAGCGCTACAGTGGGGACCATGAACTCGCCTTCCCGTTCGCCAATGTGCAGATGGGACTGATCTACGTGAATCCCGAGGGCCCCGGCGGGGTCCCCGATCCGCTGGCAGCCGCACGGGACGTGCGCGAGACCTTCGCCCGCATGGCGATGAACGACGAGGAGACGTTGGCGCTCATCGTCGGCGGCCACACGTTCGGCAAGACCCACGGTGCCGCCCCTGCGACCCACCTGGGCCCCGAACCCGAGGGCGCTCCGCTGGAGGAGCAAGGCCTCGGCTGGAAGAACTCCTTCGGGAGCGGCAAGGGTGACGACGCGATCACCAGCGGGCTCGAGGGCGCGTGGACGTACGAGCCGACGAAGTGGGACAACGGGTTCCTCGACAACCTGTTCAGGTACGAGTGGACGCTGACCAAGAGCCCTGCCGGTGCGTGGCAGTGGATTCCCACGGATCCCGCGGCCCAGACCACGGTGCCCGACGCGCATGACCCATCGAAGCGCCATGCCCCGGTGATGCTGACGACGGACCTCGCGCTGAAGGTCGATCCGATTTACGGGCCGATCGCCAAGCGCTTCCACGAGCATCCGGACGACCTGGCGGAGGCATTCGCCAAGGCGTGGTACAAGCTGTTGCACCGCGACATGGGACCTCACTCGCGCTACCTCGGACCCTGGGTGCCGGAGCCGCAGCTCTGGCAGGACCCCGTCCCGCCGGTCGATCATGAGCTTATCGACGGTGAGGACATCGCCGCCCTCAAGCGAAAGGTCCTCGTGTCGGGGCTGCCGATCTCTCAACTGATCTACACGGCCTGGGGAGCGGCAGCATGCTTTCGCGGTACCGACAAGCGCGGCGGGGCCAACGGTGGGCGGATTCGCCTGGCCCCGCAGAAGGACTGGGAGGTCAATCAGCCGACGCAGCTGGCCGAGGTGCTGCAGGTCCTCGAGCAGATCCAGCAGGACTTCAACCGCTCCCAGTCAGGCAACAAGCGAGCCTCGCTGGCCGACCTGATCGTCCTGGCCGGGTGCGCCGCCGTTGAGCAGGCGGCAAAGGACGCCGGGCACGAGGTCACGGTGCCGTTCGACCCAGGTCGGACGGACGCCTCGCACGAGCAGACCGACGCGGACTCGTTTGCCGTGCTCGAACCGACCCACGACGGGTTTCGCAACTACCTCCAGGCCGGACCGATCCTGTCGCCGGAGACCCTGCTGCTGGACCGGGCCAACCTGCTGACGCTGACGGCTCCCGAGATGACGGTCCTCATCGGCGGCATGCGGGTGCTGAACGCCAACTTCGGGCAATCACCACTTGGTGTCTTCACCGATCGGCCTGGGCAGCTGACCAACGACTTCTTCGTCAACCTGCTCGACATGCGCACCGAGTGGAAGCCCGTCGCTGAGAACCGGTTCGAGGGGCGCGATCGCGCCACGGGTGAGCTCACGTGGACCGCCACCGCCGTCGACCTCGTTTTCGGTTCGAACTCCCAGCTCCGTGCCATCTGCGAGGTCTACGCCTCGGACGATGCGAAGGAGAAGTTCCTGCGCGACTTTGTGGCGGCCTGGCACAAGGTCATGAACCTGGATCGCTACGATCTGCGCGCTCGGCCCGTCGGCGGACAGCCGCTCGCGGCCGCGGCCGACGACTAGCGTCGACCGGACAGTTCGATTGCCGAGGGGATGAGGATCGGCGACCCGACGGGGTGTTGCACCGCCACCCTCGCAAGGAGCCGATCCTCATGTCCATGCCCCCGTGCCGTCTCGCCCCGTCGCTGCCGGGTGATGTTGCGTTCCGGTTCCGGTAGCGCGCACCGCCGCTCACCGACAATCGCCGTGCGGCGACGAGCGATGCCGCGCCGTGGTCTCACCCTTGCGGACATGAAGTAAGCTCCGCGCTCGTCCGCCGATCCGGCAGGACGCTCCGCCTTGACGCGCGACGTGGTTCTCGGTATAACACCGGCACGCGTAGCACCTAACGAGCGTTTGTTCGGCACGTGGAGCAGGGATGGACCGTCGCACCGAGATCCTGGATGCCGCCGGC
>DATLUM010000018.1 GCA_035533095.1 Acidimicrobiales bacterium
GTTATCTCCACTGGATTTGGGCAACCCGCTGGTGGCGGGGCGTTTGGACGGCTGAGCCACGTGAGGCACGTGAGGCACGAAGGGCGGCGTGGGCGATGTTGGCCGCTCGGTCGGGTGCTGCGGAGGACTGCGTGGAGCCGGGGTCGGTCCTCGTGGTCAGTGTTGGCGGTTGCTTTCTTTGATGACTCGCCGCAGGCTCTCCCGGGCGGCGGCGAGTTCGTCCTCGACGTCTCGGAGGCGTCGGCTGGCGGTGTGGGCTTCGGCGGCGCTGGCGTCGCGTTCGGCGACGAGCTGGCGGTTCACGGCCTGGAGGTCGCCGACGCGCCCGATGAGCTCGGCCCGGTCGGGCCCTTCGATCTCGGCGCCGAGTTGCAGGCGGAGGCGTCGGCGGAGCTTGTCGTGCTCGGCTCGAAGGCGGCGGATCTCCTCACGAGCGTTCGCGAGGTCGGCTCGAAGACCTGCGGGGGTGGTGGGGTAGCTGGTCGGAGCGGGCGAGGGTTTCGGCGCGCCGTTGTGGTCGGCTTGGCGCTGTCGGGCCGCTTCGATGTGTTCGCGGATCCCGTCGGCGCGGACGAGCCAGGTCGACACGCCGGCGGCTTTGGCGACCGAAACGAAGGTGACCGGCGCCCCGGCGGCGGCGAGGGCGTCGACGGCGGTCAGGGCCTGTCGGCGTTTGTCCTGGCTTACACGTTGCCGGGCTTTTCGTAGGACGGTGATGCGGGCCTGTCGGGTTGTGGCGGTCATCCGGTCTGTTGGGGTGTGGCGGCGATGACCGGGATCCGCCGGGCGGCGCGGGCACGTCGCAGGAGCCGGCTGGCTTCGTCGACTTCGGCGCGCTCGTCGGGGCCGAGTTCGGCCAGTCGCCGACGCATCTTTTCGGCTGCTCGCCCGAAGGCGTCGATCTCGGCGGTGAGGTTGGCGATCACGTAGTCGGCTGCGCTGATCGCCCGGGCGGTTTCGAGGTCGGCTCGGAGGCTGGCGACGTGATCTTCGAGGGCGGGGAGGTAGGAGGGGTCGGGGCGGTAGAAGCCGCAGCCGGCGCATTGGAAGCGGATGGGGCAGTGACCGCCGCCGGCTTTGACGTTGGACGGTTCGGTGCAGTTGCCGAACGGGACTGACACCGACGCCCGTTCGTAGGCGAGCGGGCTGGCGAAGGGGGACGGGTTGCCGTCGGCGTCGGTGGCCAGGGATCCGACACTGCGGATCGCTTGTTGCTTGCGGCGCAGGCTGACGTGGTAGTAGCCCATCGTGGTCTGGACGGACCGGTGGTCCATCAGCTCGCGCAGCACGTCGACGGGGACGCCGGCGTCGGCGTGACGTTGGGCGTAGGAGTGGCGCATGGCGTAGGGCACGATGAGGGTCGGGTCGAACGGGACGGGGATCCCGCCGGGGCCGAGCAGTTCGCCGTCGATCGTTCCGATGCGTTCCACCCAGAAGTGGAACGCCCGGGCGACGCAGGCCGGGCCGAGATGACCGAGGGCTTGGTGGGAGCGCAGCATCGGGGAAGGGAACAGCCATCCTCGGGTGGCGGTCGGGTCGCCGAGGTGGGCACGGCGGCGTTCCCAGGCCAGGATCGTCTCGGCTGTGGCGGCGGTGATCGGGAGGCGACGACGCATCCGGCCGGCTTTGTGGTTGTCGTAGATCAGGTTGTGGCAGCCGTCGATGAGCTCGACGCAACCGAGGCGGAGGCTGGTCACCTCGCCGGGGCGCCGCCCGGTGTCGCGCAACAACTGGTAGATCACCTGTTGCATGGCTTGGAGGTCGCCGGCGGCGACCGAGCCGGACCGCCCGGTGGGGCCGAGCAGGTCGAGGTGGGCGTCGAGTTGGCGGATCACCATGTCAGGCAGCGCTTTGCCGAGCTCATCCTCGTTGGGGTCCTCGGCGACACGGTGACGGCGTTTGGCCGGGCGGAACGGGTCGGGCACGTCGCGCATGAGCCCGCTGGTGCGGCCGTGCTCGATGAGCTCGCAGAACACGGCCAGCAACAGGTTGCGGTGCGCGGCAGAGTGGAGGGCGCCATCGTCGCGGCGGAGTTCGGACAGGGCGCCGACCACGATGGCGAAGTCGCCGGCGCCGAGGCGCGCCGGGTCGGTGCGGCCGGCGGCGACCAGCGCTTGGGACGCGGCCCGGCAGGCTCGTATCGCTTCTCGGAGCCTTTGCAGGTAAGGGCGGGTGGCCTGGGCCCAATCCTTGATCACGGCGCGCAACCAGCCCAGCTCTATGGTGGTGAAGTCGATCACCCCGAGGGTGGCCGGCCAGCGGCGTGATCCGTTGGACTGCAGACCCAACAGCCCGACCTGCCACACGTCACCGCTGTAAGGATCGGCTCCGGTGTGGAGGGCCCACGCCCGGTCCAGGTGGCCGACGAGGTCACGGAACAGTCCCCTGATGATCCCGTTGTATTGCTGGCCGCCGCGCTCGCAGACCGCTTCAGGATCGGCGTGTCGAACGGAGCGGGCGCCGGCGAGGCGGGACACCAGGATCCTGAGCTGGGTCGGGTCCAACGGCGGCGGGCGCCGGTCTCGGTGTTGAAGCGCGTAGAGCAACTCGAGGCGGGTCAGCTCGGCCAGCCCGCCCAAGCAGAACTGGTGCGCTCCAAGCCGCGGTTGGGCGGCCGCGATCCAGGCGGCTGTCTGTTCCGCCGACAGCGACCGGACGTCGCGATCGCGTCGAAGCCGGTTGGTGTGGAACGAGCACAGCCCCCGGCGGGTGATCCGCTCGCGACCGCATCCGAGCACCGCGCACGGCTCGAGGCGCCGCAGCGGGCGGGCCCGGGCGAGATAGGCCTCAAGTGGCTCGGTGCGGCGCCAGGCGCGCTCATGACGGAAGCACAACCCGTTGCTGTGGTGCTCGCCCTCGCACCCAAGCACCGAGCAGACCCCTGGCGTCAGCAGCCGCGGGACACGACGTCGAGGCGTTCGGTCAACGCCGTTGCCGGTCATGCCCGCCGCGGTCATCCACCGCCGGCAGCTGTCGCAACGACCGTCGTGACGGTGGGTCGCGGTCGGACAGCCCGGTGTGGTGCAGCCCCACGCCGCGGTGCGATCGCTGGCGAGGTCGCCGGTGAACAGCCACAGGTCCGGGTCCCACTCGCCCGGCCGCCATGCCACCTCGACGTTGGCCGCCAGCCACCCGAGCCACAAGGCGTCGGGATCGGGACTCGACGCATCGTCACCGGTGGGGATCAGATGCAGCGCCGAGGGGTTCATCGCCACTGCTCCCCGTCGGCCACCGCGTCGACGGCCCGACGGCGGTCAACGTCGCGGGCATGCAGGTAGACGGTGGTGGAGGCCAGCGACACGTGACCCAACAGCTGCTGGACGACATCAAGGGCGACCCCGGCCCGCACCCAGTTGGTCGCCGCCGTGTGACGCATCATGTGGGGCCGCACCGCGAACCCGCACTCGCGGGCCAGCCGGTCGAAGAACCCTTTCGCCGCCCGGTAGCCCATCGCCGCTCCGACGGGGGCGTGGTAGAGGTTCACGAACACCATGTCGCCGTCGTCGTCGCCGACCAAGCTGTCCCGCTCGAAGACGTAATCCGCGTACGCGGCCGTCACCGCGTCGGAGGCCGGGACCATCCGGGGGAACCGGGACTTGGCCAGCGCGCCGTTCGGGTTGGCCCGATGACGGACATGGACGTGAGGACCCACGACCGCGCACCCCAGACTGCGGGAATCGGCGAGCAGGTGCATGTCCTCGCGGCGCAACCCGAGCGCTTCGCCAATCCGAACGCCGGTGTCGTGCAGCAACACGACCAGGAACCGTTCCCGCGGTCGGCGACAGCAGCCGAACAGCGCCCGGCTCTGATCGGCGCTGAGCGCGTCGGGGAACGGCACCTCCGCTCTGGCCTTGAGCGCCCGGGCCCGCACGGCGCGGAACTGGCCGCCCTCGCCGGGATCGAACCCAGGTGGCGTGAACGACAGCCAGCGCGGCTCGCTCAACCTCTCGGCCACCGCCGCCTCGACCACCCCGCTCCGGGCGCCGAAGCGCAGCAGCTCGCACACCGCGGTGAGCACCGCGTTGACCGTCGAGCCCGAACGCAGCCGCCCGCCACGCCCAGGCGTGGTCTCCACCCAGCGCTTGAATCGGGACAACTCCACCAGGCTCACCGTCTGCCAGTCGGCCCCCTCGGCCTCGCACCAACCCAAGAACATCGCCACCCGCCCCGCGTAGGCGCGGATGGTGTGCGGCGAACGGGAAGCCCCGTGCAGGCAGAGCAGGAAGTCGCTCGCCGCGCGGTGAACGACGAGCTCGGCGTCGATCACCACCCACAACTCGGTCCCGTCCCCCGCTGACACCGCCCGCTCCGCCCGGAACGAGGACGCTCGCGCCTCCCGCTCCCGATCCTGCGTCCACCGTCGTTCATCAGCTGTCAACTCGATCCCTCCCCACGCGATGCGATCGCTTTGATCCGACTTCGACTTCCGAGGCTCAGTCCCAGTCCAACGGCAGACCCCTCCTCCAGCCGGCGTAGCCGGCGTAGCGGCGGCGAGCGGCGGTCGCGCTCATCGCGAGCCGCCCGGCGATCTGATCCCACGTGTAGTCCTGGTCCCGGGCGTCGGCCACCGCGTCGTAAAGGGCGTCATAGGCGGCGGCGCCCAGACTGACCAAAACCGACACGGTCGGTCCAGCGTCGCCAAGCCACATCGGTGCTCGCATGAGCACCAACGACACGGCCGCCGCCTCGATCACCGCCGCACTGCACTCGTCGGTGTAAGGGATCATGGCCCGGTCCCGGCGAGGATCGTTGAACTCCCAGGGGCGGTCCAGATCACCAACAGCAGCCATCGCGCCACCTTTCCCCCAGACCGGTCCGCTCACGACGCGAGGCCGGTGCAGCCCCAGCGACTGCCTCTTGAAGCATACGAACTTCAAGCGTCCCGGAGGTGGACCCCTCGCCGCGATAGGCAACAACCCATGCCCAGCACACAAGCCAGCCGACGCCAACACCAGATCATGGCCGACATCGCCAAGCTCGGGTTCTGCCTACCCGGCAGCCTCGTCACCCGGACCACTCGCTGCGGTAACCGCAGCTGTCGGTGTCACACCGATCCCGACAGCCTTCACGGCCCCTACCTGTCCTGGACACGAAAGGTCGACGCCAAAACGGTCACCCGGAACCTCAGCCCCGCCCAAGCCGAGCGCTATCAACCCTGGTTCGACAACGCCAAACGTCTCCGCGAACTGATCAGCGAGCTCGAAGCCCTCTCAACCCGGGCAGCCAACGAGACCGAAGGCTGGGACACGCCAACTGCGGCGTCGGCGCACCCACAACCGCACGCCGACGTCACCCTCGTGCCTCACCACTAGCAGATACTCCTCAGGAACGACCCGCCGTCATGCAGCCGCCTCGTGCCTCAAGGGGTGAGGGCCAGGGGAGATAACGCATGTGTGGCGAAGAACGTGCGGGGTCACCGCTTTCTCGGTTAGGGAAGGGCAGTGGCGTCGTGCTGTGGCGCTGTGGTTGGCCACGAGCAGTTCGACGGCGTCGACGCTGAGGTGTCGCCCGCGGCTGGTCGGGAAGAGAGGTGACGGCGCTTCGATGCCCGTCTCCTGACCCCACACGCGCAGCGCTTCGACGGTCTCGGCTGTCAGCGGAGTCGATCTCTGCTTTCGTCCTTTGCCTGTGCATCGGATGTGGGGGCCTCTGCCGAGGTGCACGTCGGCCCAGGATGCGGCGGTGAGCTCAGACACTCGAAGTCCGGTCTGGACGGCGGTGAGCAAAAGGGCGTGGTCGCGGCGGCCGACCCAGCGTGCTCGGTCTGGTGCGGCCAGCAGGGCGTTGGTCTCGTCCGGATTGAGGAAGGCGATGTCGGTTCGGTCGGTGCGTTTGGTGGGCATGGCGAGCACCCGGCCGATCAGCTCGGCGTGTTCGGGATGCTGGAGGGCGGCGTAGCGGAACAGCGAGCGGATGGCCGCCAGTCGCGTGTTGCGGGTTCGCGCCGTGTTTCCTCGTTCGACTTCGAGATGGTCGAGGAACGCGCTGATCGTCGTGACGCCGAGGTCGGCGAAGTCCAGGTCACAAGGCGACCGTCCGCCGCGCTGGGAGGCGAATACGAGCAGGAGCCGTAGCGTGTCTTTGTAGGCGGAGATGGTGTTGGGACTGGCCTGCTTCTGGTTGATGAGGCGCTGGGTGAAGAACCCCTGAACGGTGGGGGCGATGGCGCTCATCGGTTCTGACCTGCCTGCTCGAGCCGTCCCGCGGCCAAGGCCAGCAGCTCTGGGACGGCGGAGAGATACCAGTAGGTGGCGGCGATGTCGACGTGGCCGAGGTAGGTCGACAGCAGCGGCATGCGGGCCGCGACGTCGCCGCCGTCGCGATACCAACTGATCAACGTGTTGACGGCGAAGGAGTGCCGGAAGCTGTGGATCCTGGGTTGGGGCGCTCCCGTCGGCTGGGTGAGGCCGGCTCGGCGGACGAGCTGGCGGAAGGCGGGCTGGACTGTCGCGTGGCACAGGCGGGTGCCGCGGGTGGAGGTGAACAGGCTTGAGCGGTGCGGCTGGGGGACAAGCCGGTCTCGTTCGGCCCGATAGGCGGCAAGTGCGGCAAGGGTGCTCTGGTGCAGCAGGATCTCGCGCGATTTCTGGAACTTCGAGTCCCGCACGGTCAGGACTCCCTCAGCCCGGTCGAGGTCATCGGCGTCGACTGCCATGGCTTCGCTGATCCGCATGCCGGTGGCTGCGAGCAGGCCGATGAGGGTCTCGAAGGTGATCGCCCGCAGCCGCGGCTCCAATGACCTGGCGGCGGCCATCAGGGAGGCGACATCTTCGTCGGAGTAGATGTAGGGCGTCGGCCGGTGCTTGCCGGCGGGGAACAGCTCGGCGGGCGGGACTTCGGCGTTGGGGTCCAGCGAGTGCAGGTAGCGCGCGAAGCTGCGCGCCACTCGCATCCGGCGGGCCAGATATGCGGCCGAACCAGTCACTTTGGTGGTCCACGCGAGCGCCGCCTCGGTGGAGACCCTTGATTGGCCGGCCTGCTCGAGGAATGCGATGAAGCTGGCCAGCAGGCCGGCTTCGCCGATGAGCTTGTAGCCGAGCGCCCGGCGCAGGCTGAGATAGTCCTGACTGTGACGGCGCAGCTCGGTCACGGCCGAGCCTCCGGCCAGGGGCGGACCACCGCCGACAGCGCCCGCCGGTCGACCTTGGCGTAGAGCTGGGTTGTTTCCCGGCGCTGGTGACGAAGGACCTGGCCTATTTCGTCGAGGCTCCCGCCAGCCCGCAGCATGTCGGTGGCAGCCGAGTGACGCAGTCGGTGGGCGCCCGCCGGGGCCACACCGGCCCGCCCACACGCGCGCCTCACGATCATGGACACACCGCCGGGCGACAACGCCTGATGAGGAGCCCGACTGTGGACGAACACCGACGTTGCCTCACAGGCCGGCCGACCCCGCTCCAGCCACACTGCGATCGCCTCGCCGACCTCGACGGGCAGCGGCAGACGGTCGCTGCGATTGCCTTTCCCTCTGATGGTGAGCTCGCCGGCTCGCCAGGCGATGTCATGAAGTTGTAGGGCTGCCACCTCGCCGGCCCGCAACCCAAGACGCCACAGCAGGCTGAGAACGGCGAAGTCGCGTCGGCCAAGCGGTCTGCGGCGGTCGCAGCTCTTGAGCAGGCGGGTCAGGTCACCAGCCGGCAGGGCGCGGGGCAGCGAGCCGAGACGCCAGCTGGCCACTGACGGCACGGCATCTGCGAGCGGGCGCGCGATCAGCGCTTCCACGTACAAGAAGCGCAGCAGTGAGCGCAGCCTCGTTGTCGTCGCCTTCGCCGAGGAGACTTTCAGTCGGGCGCACTCTGCCAGCACGAAGCGCGTCACCTCCACGGTCCTCACCGCCTCCAGGTCCAGCTCGCCGTCGGCCGACACCCACGACAGGAACGCCACGGCCACCTCGGCATAGGCCCGAACCGTCGGCGCGGCCAGACCTCGCTCGACAACGAGGTAGCTCCGATAGCGCCCCACCAACACGTCCGTCGGCGTGCTCGGCGTCACCGGTGTCATCGTCACCGCTGTCGCGCCAACTGACGCGAGGTACTCGACAAGGTCGAAGAACCGGAACGACGACACGCCGCTCACATAGCCCCGGCCCCGTCGCCAGGCGCCGAACGCCTCAAGCTGCGATCCCGCCAGGTCAGCGACGCTCCCATCGCTGTCCGCCAGCCACGAACTCAGCTGCGCCACCAGGTATAGGTGAGGGCCTGCTGACCGATAGCCCTGCTCCCGCAGGCGTTGCGCGAAGCCCGCAGCGTAAGGGGCCAACGGCCCCGCCACCCGAACATTCCACCGACTGTCCACGATCTGTGTCCTCTCTTTGGTCGAAGAGAGGAAGTCTCGATCGAGGCTTCAGAATTATGCCGAGGTCATCGACACGACCGAAGCGGCAGGCAGGTCAAACGCGGCCACCAGTAGCGGTCCTCGGCATAATCCGGTCCTCGGCATAAGCGGACGACTGGGTGGCCATGGTGGCCGGGGACCGAGCCGACGCCGAGCGCTTGCGCGAGGAAGCTGCAGCGGTGCTTCTCCCAATGGGGCTTCGGCTCTCGGAGGAGAAGACGGTGATCGTCCACATCGACCAGGGCTTCAACTTCTTGGGAATGCGCATCCAGCGCCACAAGCAGTGGGGGTCAAACAGACGCTTCGTGTACACCTACCCGTCCCGAGCCGCCTTGATGGCGGTGAAGGCCAAGGTGCGAGGCGTCACCCGCAAGTCCATGAACCAGTCGCTCCCCGTCCTCATGCAACGGCTCAACCCGATG
>DATLUM010000019.1 GCA_035533095.1 Acidimicrobiales bacterium
TCCATCCCGGAGGTCGGTCGCTCTTGGTCGTTGGTCCGCGACGTAACGGACGGGCTCTTCGTCCTCGCAATGCTCGCCGTCGGCGTCCTGGTGATGGCGTCGGGAACCTTCGAGTCACGCTACTCGGCGAAGGTCCTGGTGTCGCGGGTCGTCCTCGCGGCGGTCTCCGCCAACGCCAGCCTGGCCATCTGCGGCGGCCTGATCCGGCTCGACAACGCGCTGGTCCAGGGGCTACTCGGGCCCGATCCCGGTGCGAGCGCATTCGCACAGCTGGCCGGGATGATCCAGGGGCCGGCGGCATCCGACCAGGTCGTCGGCAGCCTGGTCTCCATTGCCGCCGCGATCCTCGCCGTCCTGCTTGTGGTGCTGTTCATCGGTCGCGACCTGCTTCTGCTGGTCGCGACCGTGCTCGCCCCGCTCGCGCTCGCCAGCTACGCATTGCCTCAGACCAACGAGATCGCGCGGCTCTGGTGGCGCGTGTTCTCCGCCCTGCTCTTTGTACAGGTGATCCAGGCCGTCCTGGTCGAAGTCGGTCTGCAGCTCCTTAGGCACACCGATTGGCTCGGCCCGGTCTCGGATCTCACGTCGGGTCTTGTGCTGATCACGCTCCTCTATCTCCTCTTCAAGCTCCCGTCCGCCGCCTACCACTGGGCCTTCCGCCAGCGGATCAGTCAGCACCCCGTGGTGCAGGGAACGGTCGCGACCGTCCGCGCGGTGGCGGCCGCGGTGGCGGCCTGATCGTGGAACCGGTCCGCGTGCCGCAGCACCTGGAGCTTGAGGACGTGATCGCCTGGGGCCTCGGCGCCACCGACCTGCTGTGCGTCGCAGCTGGTGCGGTCTCGGCCTGGTGGCTCTTCCTGAACCTCCCGCTCGGGTTCGACCTGCGAGTCGCGGCGGCCGCCCCGCTGGTTATGGCGGGCCTGGCGTTCGGGACGCTTCGACTCGGCGAGCTGGCCCTTCGCGACTGGGCGCGGATCGCGCTCCGCTACGCATCGCGTCCGAGGACGCTGATTGGCGGAGACGGGTTGTGATCGGGCTCCGCCCGCACCGCGCACACGAGTTGCTGCCGGTGTTGGCGGCGGCCGACCGTGCCGTTCGCCTCCGTGACGGAGGCCTCCGCGCCGTCCTCGAGTGCCAGACATCGGCATTTGGGATCAAGGGCGAGGCCGAGCAGCGCGCCGTCGTCGATGGCTGGGCCTCGCTCCTCAACTCCCTGCCGCACCCGCTGCAGGTCGTCATTCGCACCCGCGAGCTGGCGCCGTCCGCGCTCCTCTCCTCAGCCGCCACCCACCCGCCGGCACTTGCTGTGCTGAGCGAGTCCTACCGGCGGATGGTGGAGGACCTCGCCGGCCGTCGCCGGGTACTCGACCGTCGCTTCTTCGTCGTGTTGCCAGGGCCGGTGCCCGACCGCCGTCGCCGGACCAGCAATGACGCGGGCAACCTCGAGATCCTCGACCAGCGGGTCAGCTGGGTGACCGAATGCCTCCGCCGGCTCGATCTCGAGCCCCGCCGACTTGGCGGCCGCGAGCTCGCCGATCTTCTCCGGCGGGCACTCGACCCGGTTTCCTCGGTGCAGCCGATCGCCGAGGACGACGACCTCCGCGACCTGCCTGGGCTGATCGCGCCGGCCGCCCTCGCCGAGCGGCCCTCGTCGCTGTCGGTCAGCGAGCGGTGGACGCGAACGTTGGCCGTCACCCGCTATCCGTCGCGGTTGCACCCGGGCTGGCTCGGCGACCTGCAAGCGTTCGACGGAGACCTCGATTTGGCCCTCCACGTCCAGCCCAACACCGGCCCTGCGGTCATGTCCTTCCTCGAGCGCCGCATCAGCGAGCTGAGCTCGACAGTCCACCTCAGCGAGGATCACGGTGCTCGAGCCGATCCCTACCGCCGGGCGGCATTGCAAGACGCGGTCGAGCTTCAGGACCGCATTGCGCAGGGCTCGGAGCGCCTCTTCGACGTCTCGTTCTATCTCACGGTCTGGGCCGACGGAGCCGACGACCTCGACGCCGCGACACGTCGGTTGGAGGCGCTGTTCGGGACCCGCCTCATCCACACGCGCCGCCTGCTCTTTCAGATGCGTCCGGGCCTACTGTCGACGCTGCCGATCGGCATCGACGCGGTGGGGGTGCGACGGGTGCTCTCGACGACAGCGCTGTCGGCGACCTTCCCGTTCGCCGGCGGCGATCTGCCGACCGGCTCGGGTCTGCTCTACGGCGTCAACACCGCGACGCGAAGC
>DATLUM010000020.1 GCA_035533095.1 Acidimicrobiales bacterium
CGAGCCCAGGTAGGGAGCGTCGCCGAAGTTGAAGATCCCACCGTCCGACGCGACCAGCCAGTAGCCGCGGCCGTCCGCGGTGGAGGCCATGCCCACGATGGGAGCGTTGAGGCGGGTGTTGCCAGTCGAGCCGTAATAACCCGCGTCGCCGAAGTTGAAGATCCCCCCGTCCGACGCGGCAAGCCAGTACCCGCCGCCATCGGGCGTACCGGAGATGTCGACGACTGGCTTGTTGAGGATGATCGATCCGGTCGATCCGCAGTACGGGAGGTTGCCGAAGTTGAAGACCCCGCCGTCGGAGGCCGCCATGTAGTACCCGTTCGGAGCTCCGGACGGCCGGTTACAGGGCACTTGGATCGTCGGGGGAGGGGTGCCGGCGTTGCCGGTCAGTTGCGGGTCGTGGTGGAACTCGGGCCATGCGCCGGCCTCGGAGACCACCCCCCCATTCGAGCCCGCCACCTCGAAGTGCTCGACCATCCCCTGGTTGCTGCCGTTGTAACCGGCGACGGTGATGCCGATCGTGCCATTCGGATCCGCCGTGATCAGCGGCGACGACTGCAGACCGAGACCCCGTTCGACCGCGGCGACCACGGCCCCGGTCTTCCCGTCAAGGACCTCCGCGCCGGCAGTGGTGGGGACGACCACGTCCTGGTACCCCTGGCCGAACAGGTCGGCGGTGACCACACCGCCGATGACTTCACCCATAGCGGCGGTTCGCCAGATCACGGCACCGTTGGTGCCGTTGACGGCATAGACGCTGCCGCCACCGCTGCCGTTGTTGGTCCCCTCGACGACTTCGAGCCCGCCGTTGCCGAACAGGTCAGCCAGCGCCGGGCTGCTCGTCGTGTCGCCGTCCAGGACGATTTCCCACTGCTTCGCGCAGTACTTGTTGATCGCGATGAGCGCGTGGTTGTCGCTGCCGCCGGCGAACACGCTCTCGTTGCCGGTGCCCACCACGACGCCGACCTGCCCGCCGGAGAGGAACTGGCCAATCGCCGGAGAAGACATGACGTCCTGGTTGGTGTCGTACTCGCAGTACAAGCCTTGATTCGGCTCGGAATAGCCGGCGTTGCCAGAGGGGCGCAGGATCCGAATATGCCCCCCGCCGGTGTACGTCTGGCCGTAAGCGACTCCTGCGGTTGACGCACCGCCGTCGATGATCTGGTTCGTCCCGTTGCCCTCGACGTCGCCGATGGCCGCGGTCGAGAAGACCGTGTCCGCTGTGAACCACGGAAACCCCGTGAGCCCGGCTCCGGTGGCGGCGTTGTAGGCGTCCATGTTCTGCCCGAGCGAGGGAGCGACCACATCTACCTGGCCTTGCAGGTTGCCTACTGTCAGACCGGCGCTCTCGCCGTTGGCTTGGTAGTTGTTGCCCGCCGGGTCGTGCTCGATCTGACCCCACAGTTGCTGGCCGCCGGTCGTCTCCGCGAAAGCTCCCCCGGCGTGCGGGTCGGCGGCGTTGCCCGCGCCGAAGAAGATCACTCCGCCGCTGACCGAGGGCGGCGAGTCCACCGGTACGCCGCCGGTGTTGACCGGCCACCCCGGGACAGTCGACCCGTTGGCGAGGTACTGGGCGTATACGTGGCCGGCACGGTCCCCGACGATCGCGGCCAATCCGCCCGGCAGGCTGGCCACGACGGGTGAGGAGAGAGCGACCGGGTTGCCGACATCGTTGAACGTCACCGACCAGGTCTGGGTGATGCTCGGCGTCGCGCTCGCCGGAGGTGTTGCGATCCCAGCAGACACGAGCGAGGCGCCCCCCAGTGCCGCCGCCAAACCGGCACCGATGATCGAACGCCGGCCCTTAGCGAGGGCGAGTCGGGTCAAATTCCACTTCATCGGAACAATTTTCGGAACAGCGCCACCTCCGCTTGAGCGGCACGGATCACCAGGGGCATCCATCCTGTCCTCCGGAAACGTCTTGCTACAATTCGGACACACGGGGAGGGAGACCTGTAATGACCGATCTGGCTTTCGATCCCGACGTACTGAGGGACCGCTACCGGGCCGAGCGGGATAAGCGGCTGCGCCCCGACGGCAACGACCAGTACATCGAGGTCACCGGCCGTTTCGCCCACTACCTCGAGGATCCTTATGTCGAGGCGGTCGAACGCGACCCGATCCGCGAGGACGTGACCGTGCTGATCGTCGGCGGTGGCTTCGCCGGCTTGATATCGGGTGCCCGCCTCCGCCAAGCGGGTGTCGAGGACATCAGGATCGTGGAGAAGGGCGGGGACTTCGGCGGTACGTGGTACTGGAACCGTTACCCGGGCGCGCAGTGCGACGTCGAGTCCTACGTGTACCTGCCGCTGCTCGAAGAGACCGGCTACGTGCCCAGCGAGAAATACGTGCACGCACCGGAGATCCTCGCCCACTGCCGGAGGATCGCGGAGCAGTTCCGGCTCTACGACGGCGCGATCATGTCGACCGAGATTACGGCCATCGACTGGGATGCTCCGAGATCACGGTGGCTGGTCCGCACCAACCGCGGGGACGAGCTCGCCGCGCGCTTCTTGGTGATGGGCAACGGGCCCCTCCACCGACCGAAACTCCCTGGCATCGACGGGATGGACGACTTCGAGGGTCACTCGTTTCATACGAGCAGGTGGGATTACGAATACACGGGTGGCGACGCGACCGGTGGCCTCGACAAGCTCTCGGACAAGCGGGTGGCGATCATCGGCACCGGGGCGACGGCGGTGCAGGTGGTGCCCCATGTGGCGTCTTCGGCGGCCGAGCTGTACGTGTTCCAGCGGACCCCATCGTCGATAGACGTGCGGGGCAACCGGCCGACGGACCCGGAATGGGTGGCGTCGCTTCGGCCGGGCTGGCAGAAGGCGCGCGTGGAGAACTTCACCACGCTGACCTCGGGTGGCATCGCGGATCGTGACCTTGTCATGGACGGCTGGACCGACATCATCGGGCGGCTCGTGCGCCGGATCAGCGACGACGGGGGTTCGGACATGTCCGCGGTGGCGCTTGCGCGCAACCTCGAACTCGCCGATTTCGAGAAGATGGAGCAGATCCGCAGCCGGGTCGACGAGGTCGTCTCCGACCCCGCGACGGCGGCTGCGTTGAAGCCCTGGTACCGCCAGTTCTGCAAGAGGCCGTGCTTCCACGACGAGTACCTTCAATCGTTCAACCGGCCGAATGTCAGCCTGGTCGACACAGACGGGCACGGGGTCGAGCGCGTCACGGCCAAAGGCGTCGTCGCACGCGGGCGCGAGTACGAGGTCGACTGCATCATCTTCGCGACCGGCTTCGAGGTCGGGACCGCTTACACGCGCCGCGCCGGCTACGACATTCGCGGCTCCGCCGGACAGGCTCTCTCGGAGCACTGGGCCGACGGGATGCGAACGTTGCACGGCATGCACGTGGACGCCTTCCCGAACATGTTCGTGCTCGGCCACACCCAGGGCGCTTTCACCGCCAACTACCCGCACCTGCTCGACGAGGCGAGCATCCACGTGGCGCACATCGTCAGCTGTGCGCTCGACGAGGAGGTCATCGAGGTCGAGGCGACTCCCGCTGCTGTCGACGAGTGGTTGGCCGTGTTGAAGGAGTCGGCTCGAGACCTGCGGTCGTTTCAAGAGCAGTGCACGCCGGGCTACTACAACAACGAGGGCCGGCCCGGCGAGGGCGGCCTGCTGGGGAACTCCTACGGCAAGGGCCCCATGGCCTTCTTCGAGATGATGGACGAGTGGCGCGACAAGGGCGACTTCGCTGGCCTGGAGCTGCGCCGCGCGCCGGCCGCCGCCGTAACGGCCGGTTAGTCAACCGGACGGCTGCCGTCGCTGCCGATGGCGAAGCCGTAGCCAGTGGGGCGCGATAAGGGCCGGCCCATCAATCAGGGCCGGCCCTCCCGCTGTGCAGCCCCCTCTGGCCGCTTCTACTCCGTGGTCGTGCGGGTCTCGATCGGTTCGTCCTCCGCAGCGGCAGCCGTCTCAGGACGCCCGGCGAAGTGCGTCCCCTCGTTGGGCATAGTGGTGGTACCGCTACCGGTGGTGCCGGTGGTGGCCGTGCGGGTGGTGCCGTCGCCGGCGGGCCGATCAGCGGCGGCGGCCTCCCCACCGACCCCACCGACGGGCGCTGCTGCGTCGGCGGGTCCGTAGACGATGCGGGGGACTGCGGTCGCGGCCTTGAACGCCATGCCTGCGAGGATCAGCAGCAGGACGCCCGGCCCGAGGTTGGCGCCGATCTGGTGGAGGAAGTTGTCGGTCGCGGTCGCCGGCTGGGCGTATCCGTTGCCTCCGTCGAACACCTGGTACGCCACCGGCCCGATGATCAACCAGGCGCCCGCACCCATCGCCAGCAGCGAGGCGAGGCTGATGCCGCTGCGCCGGCCGACTCCATGAGCGCCGATCGTGCCGAGCATCATCAGCCCGGCCAGGACACCGACGGCGCCGGGCACGAGGTGGAGCAGCCAGTTCTGCTTCGTCCAGTCCCATGCCGTCAACGACGTCGGGTGCCACCCGAACAGCGGACCGACGAACACGGAGATGCCGGCCCAAGCCGCCAGCAGGAGCGTCCACAGCCCGACGCCGCCGGCACCGAGTGGGTGTACTCGCGGGTGCGCGCCTGCGGGTGCCGCTGGCTCCGCGGCCCGGTTCCTACCGAAGAAACGGTGCTTTCTTGGGTGCTCCAAGGCCCATGCCATCAGATGACCTCCTTCGCCGGCGACGGCTCGCGTCCAAGATGTGGCGCGCCCGTCGGCGGCCTTCGACCACGTACGGGTTCTTCCCACAATTGGCGCCTCCCAACCACCTGCCGGCGGCACCGCACGGAGCCCCTAGCCTGGGATGGCGAGCGCGACACGAAAGGAGCGGCACATGCCGAAGGAGCCTGACGGGCGCCCCGAAGAAGAGCCGGCCAGGGAGGTGGACATCGACGAGGAGGTCGAGGAGTCATTTCCCGCGAGCGACCCGCCGTCGCACTGGAGCGGCGGCAACGGGGGCACGCACTCGCGCTGAAGCCCTAGCCTCTTGGCATGCCCAAGATCGACGAGTCGCGGACCATCCAAGGCGTGTACACGGTGGATCCGGACGGTCATGGCGACTCGCGGGGTCGATTCTTCGAGACTTACAGGCGGGAGTGGTTCCCCCTCGGCAGGGAGATGATCCAGGGGAACCGGTCGGACAAGGCCGCGGGTGCCGTCGTGGGGTTGCACTACCACCTGCATCAGGCCGACTACTGGCTCTGCCCGGTGGGCACGGCGAGGGTCGTGCTACACGACCTGCGCGATGGGTCCCCCACCGACGGCGCCACAGAGCACCTGGAGATGAGCCGGGACAACTGCCGCGGCGTGTTCATCCCACCGGGGGTGGCCCACGGGTTCGCGTCGTTGACCGATCTGACGATCACCTACCTGGTCGACGGCTACTACAACCCGGACGACGAGCTCGGTGTGGCTTGGGACGACCCGGAGATAGGCGCCGATTGGGGGGTCGGCGACCCGATCCTGTCCGACCGGGACCAGAAGAACCCGCTGCGTTCGGAGATCCCCGCCGGCCGCCGGCCGTACTTCGGCCTGAGGCGGTAACCGCCGGGGCGCCCGGGCCCTTGTACCATCGAGCGGTGAGCAAGGTCCTGCCCGGCGCGACGGGACTCTCCGGCACCCAGCCGGCAGGAGCCCGCCATAGCGCCGCGAGGGCACTCGTACTGACCGCCCGCCCCAAGCAGTGGGCAAAGAACGTCCTCGTGTTCGCCGCGCCCGGCGCCGCCGGCGTGCTCAACCACGGTGGACCGCTCGCCAGGGCTCTCGAAGCGTTCGCCCTGTTCTGCGCCGTCTCGTCGGGCACCTATTTCCTCAACGACGCTCTCGACGTACGCGCCGACCGCGAGCACCCGACCAAGCGATTCCGCCCGGTCGCCGCCGGCCTGATCAAGGTGCGGACCGCCCTGGTGACCGGCGCGGCTCTGATGGCCGTGGCGATCGGCGTGGGGGTGGCCCTGCGATGGCGGCTCGGCCTGGTGCTCGGCATCTACGTGCTGGTGCAGTTCGCGTACAGCCTCTATCTCAAGCACCAGCCCATCTTCGACCTGGTGAGCGTCGCGGCGGGTTTCGTGCTGAGGGCGATCGCCGGCGCCGTGGCGATACCCGTTCCCGTGTCGCAATGGTTCCTGATCGTCGCCACCTTCGGGAGCCTCCTGATGGTTACGGGCAAGCGGGTCGCGGAGCACGCCGAGCTGGGCGATGACCGAGGGGCGCACCGGGCAACCCTCGACGCATACAGCCCGGCTTTCCTCCGGACCGTCCTCGCCATCGCCGCCGGCGGGGCGATCATCGGCTATGCCCTGTGGGCCTTCAGCCTCCAGACGGCAACGCTCCATCACCACAACGACGCCATCTGGTACCAGCTGTCCACCGTCCCTGTGTTCATCGCGCTGTTGCGCTACACGTTCCTCGTGGAGGCAGGCCACGGCGCGAAGCCTGAGGACCTGGTGTTGTCCGACCGGCCGCTCCAGGTGCTCGGCCTGTGCTGGGTGGTCCTGTTCGCTCTCGCCATCTATGCCTGAACAGCTGACAGGTTGGGGCCGCACCGCGCCGACGGTCGCGAACCTCACCGTCGCGCACGAGACGGCGGAGCTGGCGCAGGCCCTCGAGGAGGCCGGCCCACGCGGGGTCATCGCCAGAGGGCTGGGCCGCAGCTACGGGGATGCCGCGCAGAACGCCGGTGGTGAGGTGGTCGCCACCACCCATCTGAACAGGGTGCTGGACTTCGACGTCTCGGCCGGACGTATCACGGTGCAATCCGGGGCGAGCCTCGGGCAGCTGATGAGGATGCTCGTCCCGTTCGGATGGTGGCCGGCCGTGACCCCCGGCACGCGCCAGGTGACCGTGGGCGGGGCGATCGCGTCGGACATACACGGGAAGAACCACCACCGCGAGGGCACATTCGGCCAGCACGTCGAATCCCTGGTGCTCCGCACGCCGGCCCTCGGTGCGCTCACGGTGGGACCGGTAGACGGCGCGGACGTGTTCTGGGCGACCGCCGGGGGGATGGGTCTGACCGGAATCATCGAAGAGGCAACCCTGCGGCTCCTTCCGATCGAGACCGCGTACATGCGGGTGGACAGCGAGCGCTGCGCGGATCTCGACTCGGTGATGGATCGGATGTCGGAGTCCGACAAGGAGTACAGCTACAGCGTGGCGTGGATCGACTGCCTCGCCCGCGGCGCTTCCCTCGGTAGGTCGATCCTCGAGTTCGCGGAGCATGCCAAGCTCGACGAACTCCCGGCGAAGCGCCGCGGACCCGCGCGAGCGCTTCGCTTCGACGCTCGCGAGTTGATCGCCGCGCCGCCCTGGGCACCGTCGGGTCTCCTGAACCGGTGGTCGATCGCGGTCTTCAACGAGTTCTGGTTCCGCAAGTCGCCTCGTCGTGCGGCCGGTCACATCGTCCCTGCCTCGGGGTTCTTCCACCCGCTCGACATGGTTTCCGGCTGGAACCGTATATACGGCCGTCATGGGTTCCTGCAGTACCAGATGGTCCTTCCCGACGGCGAGGAGGCCACCTTGCGTGAGTCGCTCGAGATGCTGAGCGCAGCGCGCTGCGCGTCGTTTCTCGCGGTGCTGAAGAGGTTCGGGGCGGCGAACCCGGGGCCGATGTCGTTTCCCAGGCCGGGATGGACGCTGGCCCTCGACATACCGGCGAGCGGTCCCGGACTCGCCGCTCTTCTCGATGCGCTCGACCAGAAGGTCGCGGACGCCGGCGGCCGGGTCTACCTGTCCAAAGACTCGCGGCTCCGGCCGGAACTCCTCGAGCGCATGTATCCGGAACTCCCCCGTTGGCGGGAGGTCCGCCGGCGTGTCGATCCCGACGGGATCATGCGCTCCGACCTGGCCCGCCGGCTCCCCTCCCTTGTCGCCTGAGCACCCAGTACGGAGACACAGATGAAAGACGCCCTCGGCAGCGTGCAATCCATTCTCGTCCTCGGCGGATCGTCCGAGATCGGCGTCGCGATCGCGCAGCGTCTCACCGGCCCGCGGCACGCGACCGTCGTCCTCGCCGGCCGTGACGAAGGCGCCTTGGAGAAGGCCGCCCAAGAGGTGCGCACTGCCGGAGCCGGACGGGTGGAGGTGACGCGCTTCGACGCGCGGGAGGTGACCAGCCACGACGAGGTGATCGCGAACGCGGTCGAACTGGCCGGCGGCGAACTGGACGTGATCGTCGTGGCTTTCGGCTTGCTCGGGGACCAGGAGGTCGACGAGATCGGGGGCGACGGCGCGGTTGATGTCGCGACGACCAACTACGTCGGAGCGGTGGCCTCAGGGCTCGCCGCCGCGCGCCTGGTACGCAGGCAGGGGCACGGGACGATCGTCTTCCTCTCGTCGGTGGCTGGCGAACGGGTGAGGCGGGCCAACTTCATCTACGGGTCCTCGAAAGCCGGTATGGACGGCTTTGCTCAGGGACTCGGCGACGCGCTCGCCGGAAGCGGCGGCTCGGTCCTGGTGGTCCGTCCCGGTTTCGTCAGGACAAAGATGACCGAAGGGATGCGCGAGGCCCCTTTGTCGACCACGGCCGAGGCGGTCGCCGACGCCACTGCAAAGGCCGTCGCGGCGGGCAAGGAGGTCATCTGGGTGCCGGCGACGCTGCGGTTCGTGTTCATGGTCTTCCGGCACCTGCCGCGGATTGTGTGGCGGAGGATGCCGGCTTGACCGCACCCCGCGAAGGCGTGGCCGCCTTCGACTTCGACGGCACACTGGTGCCCGGCGACAGCCTGCCGCGCTACCTTGCGCGGCTGCTCGGACGCCGGCGGTTCGCGTCCACCCTCTCCGCCTGTTCGCCGGCGATGCTCGCTGGTTACCGGTCGAGTGGCCGTGACGGCGCGAAGGCGGCCCTGCTCATGCGCGCCGTAGCGGGAGTGGAAGCGGCGCGTGCTGCCGAGGTGGGCGAGTCTTTGTCCCGAGTGCTGGCACGCGAGGTGAGACCGGCGATGGCCGAGCGTCTCGTCTGGCACCGTGACCAGGGGCACAGGCTCGTGCTGGTGTCCGCTTCCCTCGGTCTGTACCTGCAGCCCTTCGGGCGCCTGACCGGCTTCGACGAGGTGATCGCCACCGCCTTGGAGGTGGGTCCGGACGGCCTGCTCACCGGGAGAATCCACGGTGCCAACGTGAGGGCCGCCCAGAAGGCGGTCCTGCTCAAGGAGCTGCTCGGCGCGGACCCTGTGACGGTGTGGGCCTACGGGGACAGCCGGGGTGACCGCGAGTTGCTGGCCATGGCGGACCACCCCACCCTCCTGGGAAGACGGCGCCGGTTGCACCGCCCGTCGCGGCCGGGCCCCGACAGCCAGGCGGCGATTCGGCCACAATGGACAGATGGCTAAGAAGGCTCTGATCACCGGCATCACCGGGCAGGACGGCTCGTACCTGGCCGAACTGCTGCTCGAAAAGGGATACGAGGTGGTGGGTCTTCATCGCAGGAGCAGCACTGTCACCTTCGAGCGCATCAGCCATCTCATCGACCGGATCACGCTGGTCCCCGCGGACCTGCTGGACGAAGCTTCGATGATCAGGGTGCTTCGCGATCACAGGCCGATGGAGGTCTACAACCTCGCGGCCCAGTCTTTTGTGCAGACTTCGTTCGCGCAGCCGGTTCTCACCGGCGAGGTCACCGCACTGGGCGTCACCCGCCTGCTCGACGCGATCCTGCTCGTGGATCCGTCAATCCGCTTCTACCAGGCGAGCTCGAGCGAGATGTTCGGCAAGGTCGTCGAAGTCCCCCAGACCGAGCGCACGCCGTTCCACCCGCGAAGCCCTTACGGGGTGGCCAAGGTCTACGGGCACTGGATCACCGTCAACTACCGGGAGAGCTACGACTTGCACGCCAGCTCCGGGATCCTCTTCAACCACGAGAGCCCGAGGCGCGGGCTGGAGTTCCTGCCCCGCAAGGTCGCCTTCAGCGCGGCGGCGATCAAGCTGGGCCTGCAGGACAAGGTGGCGCTGGGCAACCTGGACTCGGAGCGGGATTGGGGCTACGCGCCCGACTACGTGCGCGGGATGTGGATGATGCTGCAGCAGGATGAGCCAGGTGACTACGTTTTGGCCACCGGGGAGACCCACTCGGGCCGTGAGTTGGTCCAGATCGCGTTCGACCAGGTTGGGCTCAACTGGGAGGACCACGTCGTCATCGACCAGCAGTTCTTCAGACCCGCGGAGGTGGATCTGCTGATCGGTAACCCGGCCAAGGCTCGCGAGCAGCTGGGCTGGAAGCCCGAGGTCGGCTTCGAGGAGCTGGTGAGGATGATGGTCGACGCGGACCTGGCGGCGCTTTCGAAGTAGGCGGTTACGAGGCCTTGTGGGCGAACACGCCCAGGGCTTCGGACGAGAATCCGCTCACCGTCGATGCCGGATCCCCGAAGTACGGGGCGTCACCGAATGGGTAGACGCGCCCGCCGGCGCTCGACATGAGGTATCCGCCACCGTCGGCTGTCGGGCTGACACCGGTGATGGTGTCGACGATCCCCTCACCGGGGAGCGAACCGATGAATCCGGCGTCACCGAAGTTGAAGATCCCGCCGTCGCGCGCGACCAGCCAGTACCCGTGTCCGTCAGCAGTCGGCACCATCCCGACTATCGGCTGGTTCAGGCGGATCGACCCGGTCGATCCGTAGAAGCCTGCGTCACCGAAGTTGAAGATCCCCCCGTCGGCTGCCACCAGCCAGTAGCCGTGGCCGCTTGGCGTGGCGGCCATTCCGACCACGGGCTCGTTCAGCTTCATGTTGCCCGTCGAGCCGTAAAAGGCGGCGTCACCGAAGTTGAAAATCCCTCCGTCGCCCGCGAAGAGCCAGTAGCCACCGCCGGTGGGCGTCGGGGCCATCCCGAGGACCGGGGCGTTGAGCTTCGTGCTGCCCGTCGAGCCGTAGAAGGCGGCGTCACCGAAATTGAAGATCCCCCCGTCGCCCGCGACGAGCCAGTACCCGTTGCCATCGAACGATGGCGCCATGCCGATAACGGGGGCGTTGAGCTGGCGTCCGAGGAGGGAGCCGTAAGACCCGGCCGAGCCGAAGGGGTACACCGCACCGCTCGAGGCGACGACCCAGTAGCCGTCGACACCGCCGCTGGATCCGACGTTGGTGATCGAGAACCAGTCGGACTTGAGCCCCAGCGCCCACTGGAACCGGTCGCCGGTGATCGTCACACGCCCCGACGAACCTGACAGCACCATCTGGATGACCCTGCCACCCATGTCGCCGAGCCCGTTGCGGGCGGTGATAGCGATCGACTGCAGGGTGCCCACCGAGGGGAATGCGTTCTGGACGGCCGAGACGGAGATCGACGTGTTCCAGTCGTGGTTGGGGTTCGAGGAGACCGAATCGCCTGCGTCGACGACTGCGGGGAAGGCCCCGCCTGCGGTGTAACCGCCGGTCGAGGAGGAGAATTCGGTCAGCGCGACCGATCCGGCGGGCCGGCCCGTGGGGTTGCCGGCCTGCCAGACGCGGACCTGGCCAGCCGTGCTCGACTGGGCGCTGTCGCTGTATTGCGTGTAGCTGCTGTTCTCCACGGCACCTGCCACATCGGGATCGCCGTAGTACACCTGGCAAGAGGTCGTGTCGCAGATCGGACTGGCGCCACCACCTGTGTAAGCCCACGCGTAGCTGCGCGCGGCGACGGCCTGCGCCTGCAACGCGGCTTCGCCGTTGGTGCCCCAGGACGCCGGCGATTCCGCCGGGATGACACCGCGGACGTACGCCTCGAGCGGCACCACATTGATGGTCTGATCGGACGAGGTCACCTGCACCGAACCCTGAAAGGCGCGCCACGTCCCGTTGGGCCAGGAGATGTAGACGTCTCCGCCCTGCGGCGTGAACGTCTCGCCAGCGCTGACCGTGTGCGTCCCGGTCGAGTCCTTGACCGTGATGCTGCTCTTGCCGTCGAGTTCGACGAGGTGGACGCTGATGTTCGGCGTACCGACCGAACCCATCGTGGTGTCGCCATAGAAGTGATCGAGGATCCACGTGTAGGACTGACCCTGCAGCGCGTAACCGTAGGCGCCGTACTGGCCCATCCCCCGCCCATGGCCCCAGCCGTGGCCGGCGAGGTACAGCGTCGACGGCAATGTCGAGGCGGCAGCCGGCGCGGCTTGGATGGCCGCTGCACAGGCCGCCGTCAGGATGGTCGTTACGGATACAAGCAGGCGTCGCAAAGAAAGATCACTCCGAGAGATCGGCCCCCGCCCAGGGCAGCTCAACTCGGTCTATATCGGCGCACCCGAGCGGAACATGAAGAAGAATCAGCCAATTCACCTGTGGCCGGTGCTAGCTGGAGCCGCTGACGACAGGTGCCGGAATGGCGACGCCGCCGAGCGAGCCGTGGAAGCGAGCATCGCCGAAGTTGAAGATGCCCCCGTCTGCGGCTACCAGCCAGTACCCGGCGCTGCCCGGGTCCGCGGCCATTCCGACGACGGGCTGGTTCAGGCGGATGGCGCCTGTGGACCCGAAGTAGCCGGCGTCACCAAAATTGAAGATGCCCCCGTCGCGCGCCACCAGCCAGTAACCACGCCCTGTAGAGGTGCCGGCCATGCCGACGACAGGCTGGTTGAGCCTTATGGAGCCCGTGGAGCCGAAGTAGCCGGCGTCGCCGAAGTTGAAGATCCCGCCGTCCGCGGCCACCAGCCAGTAGCCGTTTCCGGTGGGCGTCGCCGCCATGCCGACCACCGGCTGGTTCAGATGAGACCCGCCCATGGAGCCGAGGTACGGCGCGTTGAAGTTGAAGATCCCGCCGTCTGCAGCAACGAGCCAGTAGCCGTGGGTGAGAGGGTCCTCGGCCATCCCGACGATGGGAGCGTTCAGTCGAATGTTGCCGGTGGATCCGAAGTAGCCGGCGTCACCGAAGTTGAAGATCCCACCATCCTTCGCCACCAACCAGTACCCGAGACCATCAGCGGTGCGCGTGATCCCGACGACCGGTTGGTTGAGGTGAGTGCCCGCCAGGTCGCCTGCGTAGATGGACGAGCCGAAGGGGTAGACGCTGCCATCGGAGCCGGCCATGTCGTAGCCGTCGTAGACATTCGGAGGGCTCGCCTCCCCCGCGAGTGCCGCGGGGACATCCAGCATCCCGCCGTCGATCGGATTGCCTGACGGGCTGACGGGATTCGCGTCCGCCTCGAGCAGTGCCGTTACCTGCGGCGCGGTGAGCGAGGACCCGTTCGCGAGCATGAGTGCTGCTGCGGCGACCACCTGCGGGGCGGACATCGAGGTCCCGGTGTCCTCGTGATAGCCCCCGTCGTTCCAGGTGGAGAGGATGTCCACCCCCGGGGCGGCAATGTTGGCTGCCGGACCCCACTCGGAGAAGGCCTGCACCACACCGTTGTTGTCGGTCGCGGCCACGGACAGGACGCCCGGATACGAAGCTGGGTAGGCAGGTTTGTCGCAGGCATCGTTGCCGGCTGCGGCCACGACGACCACGTTGTGAGCGAGGGCGTACTCGACAGCCGCGTACTCGTCGGGATCGGGTCCCGAGTTGCTCGGGTCTATGCACGGGGAATCCGAAAGCGACATGTTGATCACGCGGTCGCCGGCGGACACTGCGGCGTAGATCGCGTTGGCGACGTCGAAGGTGTTGCCGTCGCCCTGGGAGTCCAGCACCTTGTAGATGTCCAGGCCGACACCCCAGCCGAGGCTGGCGACACCCTTGCTGTTGTCGGTGACGGCCGCGACGATCCCGGCGACGTGGGTGCCGTGACCGTTGTCGTCCTCTGCCACTTGGGACGTGTCGTGGCACGCCGGGTCACCAGGGCAGTAGTTGTGAAGATCTGTCTGCGGGTCGATCTTGGCCGACAGGTCCTCGTGGCTGGCGTCGACGCCGCTGTCCAGGACCGCCACCTTCACGCCGTCGCCGTGGGTCACCGCCCATGCGGCCGGCGCGCCGACGACGTTGAGGTAGCCGCTGTCACTCGCAGGCTGGGGAGGGTTGGTGTCAGTGAGGCAGGTCGCGACGTAGCACGGATCGTTCGGGGTGCTCGGCTGCGACGTGGCGTGGACCGCGCGGGGCACGCTGGCGTAGCGGACCCGCGGGTCCTGGCGGAGCCGGGCGAGCACTGGCTGCAACTCGGATGACTGGACCTTCAACAGGTATCTCCCGTGGGCCGCTGGCGCAGCCGGCGTGGCGACGGGCAGGCCAGCCAGGACGTCCGCGACACGCGACGCGCCCGAGGTCAAGCTGATCACTATCACCGAGGAGGTGCGTTGCGGCTGGGCACCGGCGGGGCGCGCCGGCAGAAGAGCGGCTACCAGGACGACAACTGCCGCAGCGCGGGCGGTATGAAGTCGCCCCAACCTTGCCCCTTCACCCGGCATTGGAACAAGGGTACGGTACCGACTGCGCCGGCTGGTGGCGGGTTCACCGATGACGCCGCTTGCTAACGTGACCGGCCGTGCCGGGGCGCATCGCATTCGTCCCTCCACGGTTCGGAGCAGGTGTCGTCGGCGGGTCTGAAGCACTCTCCCAAGAGATCGCGATCGGGCTGTCGGGCCGCGGGTGGGACGTCGAGATCCTGACCACGTGCGCCGTCGACCACTACACCTGGGACAACGCCTTGCCTCCGGGCGACACCACCGAGTTCGGCCTCCCCGTGAGGCGGTTCGAGACGGCACACCACTTGTCGCATGTGACGACAGAAGTCCAGCGGGCCATCGAAGCCGGTTCGCCCATCTCCCTCGACAAGCAGCTCAACTGGCTCAGCGGCCGATTCTCGGTACCCGATCTCTTCCAGCATCTCCTGCTCCACGGCGCCGCCTACGACGCCGTCATCTTCTCCCCGTACCTCTTCTGGACCACCACCGTGTGCATGCCAGTTGTACGGGACCGTGCGATCGTGATCCCCTGCCTGCACGACGAGGGTTACGCCCGACTCGACGTGATCCGCCCTGTCCTGTCGGACCCCAGAGCGGTCTGGTTCCTCTCAGAACCCGAGCACGACGTCGCCCACCGGCTGGGACCTGTCGCCGACCATCACGTCGTGACCGGCGCCGGCGTCAACCCCCCGGAGGGTTACGACCCGGCGGGCTTCTGTGAGCGTCACGGGATCAAGCGACCTTTCGCCCTGTACGCGGGACGCCGGGAGGCGGACAAGGGATGGGACTGGCTTCAGAGCACCTTCGCCGACGCTCTCGCGCTGGGAGGACCGGACCTCGACCTTGTGACCATCGGGGTCGGAAAGGTCACCGTCCCCGCACGCCTGCACGGCCGGGTGATCGACCTGGGATTCCTCGAGGACGACGAAAGGGACAACGCTCTTGCAGCTGCCCAGGTGTACCTCCAACCGAGCCGGATGGAGAGCTTCTCGCGCTCCGTCATGGAGGCGTGGTTGGCCGGCACCCCCGTCCTCGCCGTGAAGGGAGGCGAGGTCGTCGCCTGGCACTGCCGGCGCTCGGGTGGTGGCCTGACGTTCTCGGGTCCGGACGACCTCGTCGCCGGGCTGCGCGAGATCTGCGAGACGCCGGGCCGGGCGGAGGACATGGCTGCCCGGGGCCGTGACTACGTGCTCAAGGAGTACTCGTGGCCGGCGGTCCTCGACCGGATGGAAGCCGAACTGGGGGCGTCGTGCCGCCACGGGTAGGTGCAACGGGCGCGCCCGGCGTGCTGGTCGCCGGAAGCTACCCGCCGATCCCGGTCCCCTCTGCGGCGGCGACCGTCGACGCCGTGCGCCGAGAGGTCGGTGCCGGGCACCGCGTGAAGGTCCTCTCCCCGCGACCGAGCGCGGCCCACTATTCGATTCCGCTTACAGGCCTGCTCGCCGGCCGGCGCCTTGCTCGCGCCAAGGCGCTCTCGGGATGCGATCGTTTGGTGTTCTGCGTAGAGCCGGGGGTCCCGTTCTCACCTCCGGGCCGCAGCAACGTGATCCGGCGGATCTCGGCGGTGGTGGAAGCGACGATTCTGGCCAGGGCGATGCGGCACTTCGAGCACACGACCCTCGTGATGTCAGGGGAGACGGGGGCGCCGGCGAGGGCGCTGTCGTTGCTTCGAAGCGCCGCGGACGAGGTGATCGAGGACCGCCGCGACGGCAGCGCGCCGCGAGGGGTGACAGTGAGGGGTCCGAAGGAGGTGACCCAGTCAGACCGCGCCCGCCGGCTCGCCGGCAAGGCCGCCCGAAGGGTGCTCGGCGAGAGCGTGGGGAGTCGGGTTCGCGGGTCCTGGCTGGCGGTGATCACGCTGATGGCCATCGTGTTCGCCGTCGACGTCGCGTGCCCGAGCGGGATGACCGCCGACTCGATCCGCCAGGTCAGCGTGGCGGTCTCGATGGTGCACTACCACAGCATCGGGCTCGATTACCTGCTTGCCCACCAGCACAACGCGGCTGACATCACGTTGGTGCACGGGCACGTGTACCCGCTGTTCCCGTGGGGCGGGGCGTTGTTCGCGGTCCCGTGGGTGGTGATCTACGACATCGCCCACAAGCTCGGCATCGGAGGGGGATCCGTCGCCCTGGTGAGAACCGGGCACGACTGGGCTATCCAGGTGCTCTCGATGTCTGCGGTCGTCGCCGTCACAGCCGCTCTGATCTACGCGATCGCGATGCGGGTCCTGACGATAGAGCCTGTTAGACGGCGCAGGCGTTGGTCGTTCGCTGCGGCGCTCGTGTTCTCGTTCTGCACCCCGGCGTGGTCGACGGCCAGCCGGTCGCTGTGGGAGCACGGCCCGTCGATGCTCTTCCTCGCTATCGCCGTGCTGCTCGCGTTGCGGGTCCAGGCCGGCGAGAAGGGTTGGATCGGCTTGGGCGTGTCGCTCGGTTGCGCGTACGCGATGCGACCGACCGACGCCATACCAATCGCGATCCTCGGCCTCTGGGTTCTGTTCTGGCATCCCCGCCGTGTCCTGCATGTCGTCGCCGGCGCCATCCCCCCGCTGGCCGTCCTGCTGGCAGTCGATTACGTCGCCTACAAGCAGCTGCTGACGCCGTACTACACGCAGGGGCAGAGCTTCGGTTTCGGTACCTTCGGCGAGGCGCTCGTCGGCAACCTCGTCAGCCCGGGCCGGGGACTCCTCATCTACGTCCCGCTGGTGCTCCTCTCGGCAGCCGGTGTGGTCGTGCTGGCCCGCTCCGGCGCGCTGAACCC
Organism: Acidimicrobiales bacterium; assembly: GCA_035533095.1. Taxonomy (NCBI): domain Bacteria; kingdom Bacillati; phylum Actinomycetota; class Acidimicrobiia; order Acidimicrobiales; species Acidimicrobiales bacterium. The sequence continues at coordinate 17,056 of DATLUM010000020.1, forward strand.
TCTGTGGGTCGCTCTAGCCGTGATCCCGGTGGTCCACTGGGTCGTCATCTCGGGCTTCCTGCACTGGTGGGCGGGCGATTCGTACGGGCCGCGTCTTTTCACGGACATGATGCCGATTTTCACGGTGCTCGCCCTTCCGGCGGTCGACCGGCTTGCCATGCGCAGGTTCGAGTACCGCAAATTCGCTGCCGGCCTCGTCGGTGTCGCCGTCGTGTGGAGTTTTGCGGTGCACGCCCAAGGGGCGACGTTGCGCTCCGCGTGGTGCTGGAACAACGAGCCCACCGATGTGGACGCCCACCCCTCGAAGGTTTGGAGCTGGAGCGACCCTCAATTCGCGAGGGGCATCCGAACCTTGATCTGGGGGCCCAACCGGAGCTCCGAACTGATCCGCGACGGGGTCGACAAGATCGGCTGCCCCGTCGAAGCCATCCGCCCCTAGCTTCGGCAGGGAGACCGGTCCCAGTCGGCCCCGACCCCGGCCCAGCTGTCCCACAGCTCCGCTGGGCTCAGTTTCCAGCGCCGTGCCCCTGCATGCCTCGACCACAGACCCCACGGCAGCTTCGACGCGATGTCGACCAGCTCATGCGCGCCGCGAGCCTCCCGCCGGGCGCGCCGCACCGCCGGCGGCAACTGGCTGATGGGCGCGTTGCGTACGAGTGTCAGCAGCCTGTTGCGGTTCGCGAGACGGGCCGCCATCGGTGAACGATCACCCATCGTCGCGGAGTGCCGGTGCTCTACAGTCGATGACGGCTCGTAGATGATCCGCATGCCCGAGAGACGCGCTCGCCAGCACCAGTCACCGTCCTCGTAGTAGGCGAAGAAAGGCTCGGCAAGAGCCCCGACGCGCTCGAACGTCTCGCGTCTCGTCACGAAGGCGGTGCCCGACCCGAAGAACGGCTCCGACAGCTTGTCCCACCGCCCGTCGTCGGGTGTCTCGTCACCGATGTCCCCCAACACCCCGTCGCCCCTGAGGTAGCCGCCGGCCTTGTTGAGCAGGCGGCAAGTCGGCCCAGGCGGTGGGGCTTCCCCGTCGACGAGAACTTCCGCGCCGCCGGCGCCGCCGACGGGAACGTAGAACGGCGCTCCCGGTCTGGTCCATCTCCACTGGCCCGTGACGCCGGCTGATGGCCGCTCGAGCTCGTGGATGCCCCAGCCGAGTACCCGGTCGAGCACCTCCTGACCGTCGCTCGTGACACTGCGGATCATCCGGCCGAGGACGCGATGGTCCCCGGGTGCGTCGCGGGGGGTGTCGTCGAAGAGGATCTCCCTGTACCAGTCGCTCCTGAGAACCTTGGGCACCACGGCCGCGACGTCATCGGTTCCCAACGCCGCGCGAGCTGCGGGAAGCCAGCGTGGGGAGGCGACGGCGTCGTCGTTGAGGAGCGCTAGCAGGTCGCCGGTCGAGTGCCTGACACCGAGGTTGACCCCGGCGGCGTAACCGAGGTTCTTCTCGGAGCGCACGACTCGCGCCCCGCGCGACTTCCCGATGCCGGAGGCGGCTCCCTGGTCGGATCCGTTGTCTACCAGGACCACCTCGTCGGCTTGCCCCGCGACGGAGTCGAGGCAGGCCTCGAGCCAGGCACCCGGCTTGTGGGAGAGGACGATGACCGAGACGGTCACGGTCTGCGGGCCTGCCAGGCCCGCAGTTCCGGGACCAGGTCCCACAGCTGGCGGGCCGCCCGGTCGAAGCCGTTCGAGCGCACGAATTCCAACGACCGGCCCGCGATCTCCGACCGGTCTCCCCCGTCGAGCAGGACACCGATGGACCCGGCCAGCTCGTGGGGCTCCGCCGCTACCGGAACCTTGCCCACGAAGTCGGGAAGCTCGCCCTGCGGCCCGAGGTCGGACACGAGCGTGGGGATACCGTGCGCCAGGCAATCAGCGACGGCGCCCGACGTCTCGCCGTTGGACCGCCGGCGCAGCTGTACGGCCACCGCCGCGCGCTGGAGCCACGCCTCGTAGTCCCTGTCGGGGATGTCACCGGTGATCGTCACGCGCTCCGCGATGCCGAGACCGGCCGCCAGAGCTTCCAGCTCGCGGCGCAGCAGGTCCGAAACCGGGCCCACGAACGCCAGGCGGACCTCCACCCTCTGCGAGGTCAGGTGGTGGACGGCCTTGATCAACAGGTCCGGCATCTTGAGTTGATGCACCACCCCGAAGGTGCACACGAGGCCTTCCTCGAGAAGGCTGGCGTCCCCCTCGACCGCGTCGGGATAGGCGTAGGGCCACACCTGGACCCGCGACGCCATCCCGGGATCCACATCGAGGCGGGCAACGTCCGCTGCGAACTCGGATGTCGCCCACACCCTGCACGCCAGCGACACGACCTCCCGGGCGAAGTAGAGCCCGGCGCCGTCCGCCAGATCGAGAAGGTTGCCCTCGAAGTGGGCTTCCGGAGGGATCGTGGAATAGGTGCTGCGAGCGACGGCTTCGAACCCTTCGGGCACGGCTCCGCGACTCAGCCCGTGCACGTAGAGGTTGGCGAGCCGCACGTCGTGCGCGAGCACGTAGAACCGACCTGGGTGCTCCCGCAACAGCTTGAGCGCACCGGCATGGAATTCGCTGTTGCCCAGCGTCAGGATGACGGCGTCGTAGCCCCCGATTGCCAGGTCTTGCTGTTCGAATCGCGCCGGTGCCCTCAAGGCCGGGTCGTCTCCGCCGGTTGGCGGATCGTCGCCGTCGACGAACACCTCCACGTCGAAGTGGCGGCTCATGGCGGAGGCGAGCCGCCGGCTGTAGTCCGCGACGCCGGTGCGTTGCGGCGGCCACGGCGTCACCAGCGCCACACGAGGGCGCGGCCTCCAGCGAGCACGCGGCTCGCCCGGGGCGGCGAGCAGCCGCTCGTAGACCTCGACCGTCTTCGACGTGACGTCGGACCAGGTGGGTTGTGGCTTCAATGCCCAGTTGAGCAGCTCGCTGCGCCAAGTGGCGTCGGTCAACCCCCTCGTGATTGCGCGGGCCATGTCCTCGACGTCTTCAGGATCGAACGTCGCGCCGGGTGCGACGAGCTCCGGCATCGACGACGTTCCGGAAGCCAGCACTGGAGCTCCGCATGCGAGGGCCTCCGCGATGGGCAGCCCGAATCCCTCATACAGGGATGGGAACACCATCAGGTCGCAACCCTGGTAGAGCAGCTCCAGAGTCTGGTCGGGAACGAATCCGGTGAGGATGAGGCGCCCTTCTATTCCGAGCTCGCGGGCACGGACCTCGAAGTGGTTACGCTCGCTGGGGCGCAGCCCGCAGACGAGCACGAGCTGCCATTTCGACCGGATTTCCTCGCCGGTCCTGGCGAAGGCCTCGACGAGTGCGTCCATGTTCTTGCGCGGCTCGACCGCCCCGTTGTAGACGACGTATCGCCCTAGGAGTCCAGGGATGGCTTCTTGCGCCCGTGCCGCGGCCGCGCCCCGGTCTCTCGCTGGCCGGAAGCTCATCGATGTGGCGGCCCCGACGCAGGTCACCCGATTCTCGGGTATACCGAGCACCCGAATGGCGTCGGCGGCGCACGACTCGGAGATGGCGAGAACGTGATCAGCAGAACGGACCAACTCCCGACGCACCCTGTACCGCCGTCGTAGCCCGGCGTCGCGGAGGTAGATGTCGGGAAAGATCTCCGGTATCAAGTCGTAGAGCGTTACGACAAGCTGGGCCCCGTGTCGCGATGCTTCGCGGGGCCAGATCTCCTGGACGGGGATGTCCAGCTCGAACGGGGAGAGCACGTGGAAGATCCCGCCCGAGTGCGTCCATTCGGGGCGGTGGCGAACAGGCACGCGACCGACCAGGCGGCCGAGCCGCTCGATGGCAGGGAACCTCGGGTTGAGCAGGACCTGGCTCACGATGTCGGGCCGGCTGTCCACGATCGACTCGGTGAAGTCGGTCGCGTACCTGGCGATCCCTCGACCTCGGTAGTGCGGGCTTTGGGCCGCCTGCAGGTCGATGGTCACGGACCCGCCGGCGTGGGTGCTCAACTGTGGGTGTCGGCGCGGCCGAGCTGCTCGAACCGCTCGAGTCGTTGGTTGAGCCGGGCCACCTCTGCGGTCAGCGCTGTCAACTCGGAAGACAATCGCGTGAGGGTCCTGCCGATGGTCTCAGCGACTTCGTCGGCGGCATCACCCTGGTTGGCGAGGATCCGTTCGATCTCGTCGATGTTCGCTCGGACCTCCGCGACCGATTCGGCGGCGACCTGGCGGATCAGCGTCCCCAGGGCCCGTTCCCTCACGGACCGAAGCGTCGAGCCGAGCGACATGCGCGGAAGTGTACTTCCCGATGCTCAGCGCCTCGTGCCCGAGAAGGAAGTTATCGGAAGAGATGGGTCGCCGCCGGGATGGCGCAGCCGCGAGATTCCCAGCTTGGTCACGAGGATCAGCGCCTCCAACGCGATCGACGTGGACATCTTCGACTCGCCCTCTGTGCGGTCGGTGAAACAGATCGGCGTCTCGGCGATCTTCCCGCCGCCGCTGCTCACGAGGTAGGCCATCTCGATCTGGAAGCCGTACCCGTCGGCACGGACCGAATCGAGATCGATCCGCTGCAAGGCCTCCGCCCGGAATGCGCGAAAGCCGGAGGTCAGGTCGTGCACGTGCACCCCGAGCGTGAACGAGGAGTACCGGTTTCCAGCCCAGGAGATGAGGCGTCTGTGTGCGCCCCACTTCGGAACGGTTCCCCCCGGCACGTAGCGCGACCCGATGGCGAGGTCATGGTCGGCGAGAAGACCGACCAGGTCCGGTATGACCGCCGGGTCGTGGGAAAGGTCGGCGTCCATCTCGACGAGGGCCTCGTAGCCGCGATCGAGACCCCACCGGAAGCCGGCGCGGTAGGCATCGCCGAGGCCGGCCTTGCGGTTGCGCCGCATCACGGTGACTCCTCCTAGGGATTCGGCTGCCTTCTCCGCCACGCCTGCGGTAGCGTCCGGGCTTCCGTCGTCCACCACGAGGACGTCCGGTGATCCGCCGGCTTCGCGCGTGCGCCGCAGCACCTCCTCGATGGTGGCGCGCTCGTTGAAAGTCGGGATGACCACCAGGGTCTTCATCGAGACGAGCCTACCGGGGGGCCCCCGGACCGCCCTCGAGCCGGGAGGTCACCGTCCGGAGAAAGACCTCCCCGGTGGCGGCGACCGACAATTCCGCGGCTCGGGCGGCGCCCTGGCTCACCAGGTCGGCCCGGCGACGCGAATCGCCCAGCAGATCCGCTACGGCCGTGGCGACTGCAAGAGGGTCCTTGTCGTCGAGGAGCACTCCAGCGTCGGAAACAGTCTCGGGCACGGCCGCCGCCCGGTACGCGACGACCGGTAGCGACATCTCCATGGCCTCGATGAGCGGGGCGCAGAACCCCTCGTGCTCCGACAGACAGACGAGGACGTCGGACTGCTGGTAGCAATCGACGAGGTCGGGAAATTTGATGTTCTCCAGATGCTCGAAGCTGGATCCGAGATCGAGCTCCGACGCGAGCCGGCGGACCGCGCGCAGGTACCTGTAAGAGGACGGACTGCCGACCAGGGTCAACCTGGCTCCCGGGTCGAAGACCCGCCGGTACACAGCGAACGCCGCGACCACGTCGTGCTGGCACTTGTTTGGTGCGATGCGCCCGACGAAGAGCCATCGTGTCCCCCGGGACCTGTGGCGATCTGGCGATATCTTCCGGACCTTCGCGGCCCGGATGGCCGCAAGATCTACCAGCAGCGGTGCCACCGCCGTGTGCTCGTAACCGGCCTGGTTCAGCTCAGCCCGGTTGAACTCGCTGACTGCAATGGCGAATTCGGTGGCGGAAGCGAGCTCGGCCATCTGACGGCGTGCCACTTCGAGCTTCCGAGCGATCTCCGGCTCCCAGCGTCGGAAGAAGGGCGAGGGCGTGATGTTGTGATAGTTGGAGAACAGTCTCGTCCCCGACCCGGCCACATCGGCCAGCCACGGGACCATGTCCGAATCGGTCGAGAGCTGGTAGATCAGGATTCCCTGGCGCCGGGGTTGGTATTCGCGATAATGCCGAGCCTCCCCCGCGAGGCGATCGTCGATCCGGTCTGCCCAGATGTCAGATTGAAAGCCGGCTTCCCTAAGGATCCGCCGGGCTTGCAGGACGTGATTGCCGATCGCGTCGTGCATGGCGAAGTCCGGCAGGCACTGGTCGATCCTCACGGGCGGTCGCTGGCCCGCGACTCCAACTCCTGCACCCTGTGCTCGAGTTCTTCGATCCTCGCCGTCTGGGTCTTGATGGCGCCGTCGAGCTCGTCGACCCGGTCGGACAGGTGGGAACCAAAGCGCAGTACTGCCTCTCCGATGGCCGTGACCTGACCGGCCAAGTAGGCGAGGTACCACCGGACGAACCGCTTCACGGCGGATTTCACGAGCCTTCCCGCAGGGTTAGCCGAGGCGGCCGGCGGGTCGGCGTCCACCGGTAGGAGCTCCTCGAGATCCGAGAGAGCGTCCCTCGAAGCGTCTGGCCCCTCGCCGCGAATCGCGAGCCGCCCGGCAGAAGCCCGGGCCTTTTCGATGTAGGCGCGGTCCGCTTCGTCGAGCTCGCCCGACTGGTCAGGCACGGTCAGTCGGTCACCGGGTCGTCGATGCGCCACTTGGGTGCGAGGGACACGACGCCGACGTTCTCCCCGATCGGTCCGCGGTCCACGTCGAAGCGCAGGACGTTCTGCCGGAAGTCGTAGGGGTGGAGGCACGTGTAGTCGTGCAGAGAGACCGTCAGGTCGTAGGAGCCGGGAAGCAGCAGGACCGGGTCGAACGTGATATCGACATGACCAGTACCGTCGAGCGCCTGCGGAACGCATCCAGCGTCGCGGCTGTTGGGACCCGTGACGTTGAATCCTTCCAATGTCGAAATTGCAATCCCGAACACCGGTCGTTCGATCGGAGCGGACATCTCATAATCCAGGCGCAGAGTCGCTGATTCGCCGGAGCGAACCCTGGTTGTCCGGTCGCCGGCCTCATCGACGAACCTGACATCCGTGATGCGGCCCTCCCCGGATCCCCACCGGTTGTGACCTTGTTGGTCGACCTGCCGGTCTGACTGAACTGTCCCGGTGTAAGCCTCAATGACTTCGCGCGGGTTCCCAAGCTGTATGAGCTGCCCGTGGGAGAACCAAGCGACCCGGTCGCAGAGGTTCTGCACGCCCGCCATACCGTGGCTGACCAGCACGATCGTCTTGCCCGCCCGTCGAAGTTCAGCGAACTTCTCGTTGCACTTGCGCTGGAACGCTTCATCGCCGACCGCGAGGACTTCGTCCACGAAGAGGACATCCGGGTCGACGTTGATCGCCACCGAGAATCCGAGACGGACGTACATACCCGACGAGTAGTTTTTGACCGGCTCGTCGATGAACTGGCCTATGCCGGCGAAGTCGACGATCTCGTCGAAGCGGCTCCGCAACTCCTTCTGAGACAGTCCGAGAATGGCGCCATTCAAGAAGACGTTCTCCCGCCCGGAAAGCTCGGGGTGGAACCCCGCTCCGAGCTCGAGGAGCGCGGATACCTTGCCCTCGACGCTTACGCTGCCTTGGGTGGGTCGCAGGATGCGGGTCAGGCACTTGAGCATGGTGCTCTTGCCAGATCCGTTCTCGCCGATGAGCCCGAACGTCTCGCCCCGATGCACCTGGAAGGACACGTCGCGCAGCGCCCAGAAGTCCTCCGAGATCGTCCTGCGGCCTCGCATGATGGCGGCCTTGATTGACTGGTTGCGCTCGTGGATGAGCTTGAACTTCTTCGAGACCTGGTTTGCCTCGACAGCTACATCGCGATCGACGGTCACAGTTCTTCAGCCAGGCCGCCCTCGAGGCGGTTGAAGATGGCCCGGCCCACGAAGAAGCTGCCGATCGCGAACGCGGCGAAGTAGCCGAACTCTAACCAGCCGGGCAAGGTTCCGTTGTAGAGCGTGTTGCGGAAACACAAGGTCGCGTCCGTCATCGGGTTGACCTTCAGGAGGTCCACCACCCACGGTTTGGCTGCGGAGCCGAGCGTATCGAACGAATAGACGATCGGGGTCATGAAGAACCAGACGAGGAAGAGGATCCCCACGAAGTGCTCTATGTCGCGGAAGTAGACATTGAGCGCGCTGAGCGCGAGGCCGAGACCCAGGGCGAACACGGCTAGCAGAAGCATGAAGACCAGGGTGAGCGGGAGGTACACCAGCGCGCGCCAGTCCCCGAACGCGAGCAGAGCTACGAGGAGCAAGCTCATCTCGATGGCGTGCGAGACCAGGTTGGCGATCACTGTCGAAGCCGGCAGCAGCTCCCGCGGGAAGTAGGTCTTCTTGATCAGGTTGCTGTTGCTCGTCAGGCTCGTCAGGCTTCCCAGGACGCTGTTCTGGAAGTAGCTGAACGGCAGCATGGCACAGAGTAGGAACAGCGCGTAGACGTTGAGGCCGCTCGGCGGTGGGACCTTCGGTTCGATCTTCACGTGCATGAAGTACTTGAACACGACCGTGTAGACGACCATGTACACGACCGGATTGATCGTCGACCACGCCCAACCCAGCACGGATCGCTTGTACTTCGATCGCAGCTCGCGGAGCGTGAGGTTGGACAGCAGCTCCCGGTGCGACCGGTACTCGGCGATAGTAGCGGTCACGGTTTTCGGTGCTCACGCCCACCGGCGCGCGCATACCCGGTACGCCCGGCAGAGCCCTTCAGCATGGGGCGGATATTACCCCACCCGCCATATTCGCCCGGGGTCGCCGGCCCTTTCAGCCTACGTTCCGCTATACCTTCTCGCCGGTCATGCTTATCGGCTCGGTCACATCGGCCGCCCTCTCGATGACCTGGTCGATGAAGCCGTAGTCCTTGGCCTCTTGCGCCGTGAACCAGCGATCTCTGTCGGAATCGGCTTCGATGCGTTCGATCGTCTGCCCGGTGTGGAACGAGATGCGCTCGGCCATCATGCGCTTGAGGTAGATGATCTGCTCTGCCTGGATCTTTATGTCGGCAGCCTGCCCCCGGGCCTGACCGGAGGGTTGGTGCATCAGGATCCTGGAATGCGGCAACGAGAAGCGCTTACCCTTGGCGCCGGAGCAGAGCAGGAACTGGCCCATGGAGGCAGCCAAGCCGAGGCAAACGGTGGACACGTCGCAGGGTACGAACTGCATGGTGTCGTAGATGGCAAGGCCGGCGGTGACCGATCCTCCAGGCGAGTTGATGTAGAGGCTGATGTCGCGCCCGGGGTCCTCGGCCGCGAGCAGGAGCAGCTGGGCGCAGATCAGGTTGGCATTGCTGTCGTCGACCTCGGTTCCGAGGAAGACGATGCGCTCCTTGAGCAGTCGCTGGTAGATATCGCTGGTGCGGTCGGCGCCACCGACCTGCGAAGTCGGCGCCGGGAGAATGGGGACGGACATGGCACGAAGGCTACCCGGTCCTCCCGGGTTGGCCTTGCGCCCCAAACGACCGCTCTGGCCCGTGCGCAAGGCCAGCTGACTGGCCCCGCGCCGGGCGCACTACAGTTCGTGCGCCGCGGGCGTGGCGAAACTGGCAGACGCGCCAGGTTTAGGTCCTGGTCCCGAGAGGGGTGGAGGTTCGAGTCCTCTCGCCCGCACGAAACTGATCAGGCAGGGCAGGTCAGATCGGCCATCTGGCGCTCCACCGCCGGGGAGTCAGGCGCCTGCCGAGCCCGACGTGCTCCAGAAGTGCCTGAAGCCGCCGCGACATCGCATCGGAGGACCACTCGGCATTGACCTTCGCGAGGGCCTTCTCCGCAAGCCGCTCCCACAGGACCCTGTCCGTGTAGAGCCGCACGATGGCGTCGGCAAACGACTCCGCTGTGTCCGCTATGAGCGCGTGCTCACCGTCGAGGAGTCCCATGCCCTCGGCGCCCACCGACGTGGTCACCACGGGAACGCCGAGGCTCATGGCATGACCGATCTTGCCCTTCATGCCGGCGCCGTACCGAAGCGGCGCCACGAAGACCCTCGCCCCGTGGAAGTAGCCGGAGACATCGGCGACGAAGCCCGGGATCAGGACATCGTGTGATGCGCGCGCCAGCAGGTCAGGTGGGGGGTCGGAGCCAAGGGCGGTCAGGTGGAGTTCTTCATGGCGTCGCAGATGCGGTTGGATCTCGTCGACGTACCAGTTGACGGCGTCCACATTCGGTGGGTGGCCGTAGCCCCCGATGAAGAGGAGACCGTCTCGCTCCTCGAAACCTGGCACAGGCCCCCCGGCGGGCTCGTGCACCGTCGGAAGAACCACGGTGTCTGCCGTGGGAACAAACGACCGTATGACGTGCGCCTCGACGTCGGTGACCACCGACACGAGATCCGCGCTCTTCACGTAGTCGAGTTCGCGCCGTCGGAGCCTCAGCTGCTCATGAAGGAGCCTGTCCTTGTCTGCGCTTGCCTCGAGCGTGGCGATCCGCCGCTCTTCCCTCACGAACTGAAGGTCGACCGTGTCGTAGACGAGAGGTGCGGTCGGGAAATACCTGCGGCACAGCCCGTGCAGCTGCATCCACGGGTCGGGTTTGCTGAGGATGGCCAGGTCATAGAGTCCGGCCCTTTCGCGGCCGAAGTCATCCAGTGCCACCTGATCGGTGTGCACCTCGATCCCGGCGCGCCGCAGCTGATCGGAGTACGGCTTCCTGTCGTTGCGGTCGGCCGGCAGGAAGGTGACCTCGCATCCGAGATTGTGCAGGATTCGCATGATCCACCCGAGACGCAGACCACCCGCATCGCGGTCCGCGGCGGGCACCTGGGTCTCGGCGACGAGAACGCGCGGTCGTCGATCGACCCGTCCACCCAGCCATCCGCCCGCCGTGCCCGGCGGGTAATGCCTCAGGAGCTCATCCGACCACTTGGCCCAGAATCGGTAGCGGTTGACTTCCTGGGCCGACTTCGTGAACTCCGCGGAGCTGCCGGCTCGGGTCTCGGTTCCGAAGGTGGCCCCTTCGAGATGCACCACCCACGAGCTGGGCTCGTAGAGGACGGTGCGTCCCGCTGCTCGAGCCGCGAAGCACAGGTCGGTATCTTCGTAGTAGCCCGGAGAGAATCGCTCGTCGAAGCCGCCCACCGATTCGAAGAACTCCCGCTCGACAAGAAGTGCGGCTCCCGAGCAGTAGTCCACTTCCCGCCGGTAGCTGAACTTCGAGAGGTTCGGGTCCTCCCACTTCCCGTAGTTGACGCCCGTAGCGTCCTCCCAAATGCAGCCTCCGGCTTCCTGCAGCCGGCCGTCCGGGTACACGAGGCGCGCGCCGACTACGGCGACGCCCTCGCCGCTGGCCGCGGCGTCCAGAAGGGCGCCCAGCCAGCCAGGCGTCACTTCCGTGTCGTTGTTCAGGAAGAGGATGTACTCGCCCTGCGCCTTACCGGCACCAAGGTTCGCCGCCTTGGTGAAACCCACGTTCTCGGCCGACTGGACCATTTCGGTCCGTGGGTGGCGGGAGGCCAGAGCCTCCACGCCAGGCTCGGTTGATGCATCGTCCACGAGGATCACCTCGTAGTCGTGCCTGGCAGTGTGAGCCTGGATGCTGTCGAGGCAGCGCGCCGTGTCTGTCACCCGGTTGTGGAAGCAGATGACGATGGACACAGTCGGGGCCTTGGCGACCTGATCGGGACGCTCGGTGGAGGCTTCGGCGCTCATGGCGTCAATGTTTCGAGATCGCCCGGCCCATCCGTCCCGGCAGCTGCCGAATCCTGCTCAGGTTGGAGGCGAGCTTCCAGGTGCGCGACGAGTCCACCTCGGCCTTCCAGCGTCTGAGGGCTTCGAGCTCGCTTCGCCACTGAGCCATGCGGGCGAGTTCGCTCTCCAGGATGGCCACGTGGCGCCGCAGTTGCTCGGTGTCCCACAGCTCGTAGAGAGCGGAAGGTAGCTCGGCCGATTCGTCGGCCTCGTGGGTCATCTGATCTCGAGCTTCTCTAGGTGCAGGCGTAGTCCTGATCGTAGGTCGGCCCAGTCGAGTACTGCACGAGTACCGTCCTGCCTTCGGCAAACGGCGAGTACATCCAACCATTCGAGGCGGGCACCGCGTTGTTGCAGATGTTCTGTGCGCTGTAGGTACCGCCCGAGATGCCTTCTCCTCCTGCCATCCAAAGTGAGATCCCAGGGGCGTTCACGTAGCCACCACCCGTAATGATCGACCATTGGTAGTTGGTGGAGTAGATGCCTGGGATGACGCCGCTTGAGCGCAGCCCTGCTATGGCACCGGCGATCTCGTACGTATTCTCCGTCTGCCCCTGGGTGCCGCCCGGCCACGGAACGCCGGCGTCGGCGGAGCATGGATTCGTCGTCTTACATTCGACATCAAGCCACCAGAGGTTCGGGTACACGCCGAGGGAATGCGCTGTTGAGACCCAGTACTGCGCCCAGTAGTTGCCGAAGTGGTAAGCCTCGCAATTGATGTCGCCCTTGCATGCAGTCGGCTGAGATTCCGTTGGGGTGCCCTGCATAGGATCCATATAGATGTAAGTGGAGATGTTCTGGCCTGCCCAAGCGGCTTCTTGGGCATAGCACGGGTTCTGGTAACCGTTGACCGCGCCCGAGATCTCCACAATCGAAATCGGCGCCGTGGGCGGCAAGTTGTTGCACTGCCACTTGGAGATGTCGTAGCCCGTCGATCCTGGCGGGAAGGGGTACCCGTTGTCCGTCGATGCGATCCCCACGACGGGCGCCGGACCGGGATGGGACCCAGTCGATCCGAGATAGGGCGCGTTGCCGAAGGTGAAGATGCCGCCGTCGGTCGCCACCAGCCAATAGCCGCCCCCGTTGGCAGTAGCCGCCATCCCGGTCACGGGCTTGTTGAGCTTGATCGCGCCCGTCGAGCCGTCATAGTGGGCGTCGCCGAAGTTGAATATCCCGCCGTCGGCAGCCACCAACCAGTAACCGCCGCCGGATCCGCCACCGGCGGGGTCGGCGGCCATGCCCACAACGGCCTGGTTGAGGCGGATGTTGCCGGTCGATCCGTAGAACTGAGCGTCGCCGAAGTTGAACACTCCGCCATCGGCAGCCACCAACCAGTAGCCCAGTCCGTCAGGGGTCGCCGCCATGCCGACGATCGGCTGGTTGAGGCGGATGTTGCCGGTGGACCCGAAGAAGGGTGCGCCGAAGTTGAAGACACCACCATCGGCGGCGACCAACCAGTAGCCCCCGGTGGCAGGATCGGCCGCCATGCCGACGATCGGCTGGTTGAGGCGGACGTTGCCGGTGGACCCGTAGAAGCCGGCATCCCCGTAGGTGAATACCCCGCCATCCGATGCGACCAACCAGTAGCCCAGCCCGCTGTTGGTGCCTGCCATGCCGACAACGGGCTTGTTGAGGTACTGGCCCCGCATGGATCCATAAAGGGGCGCGTCGAAGCCGTATACGCCGCCGTCGGAGGCGACCAGCCAGTACCCGGGGGATCCGGACGTTGTGGTTGCCGCCGCCGACTTGGCGGTCCCTGGAGTTCCGATCGCGACCAGAGTCCCGAGGCCAAGAGTCGCCACCGCCACTACGGCCGCACGGATGAGAGAGTGACGCGCGAGTTTCATACCATCTTCCTCGTGTGGGCCCGCCGCCGAGCCCCGGCACTGCGAAGAGGTTAAACCATGCCGGGCCTGCCGGTCAGTCGGCCTCAGTCCCCTCTCCGTGCGCCCGGTCACCACACTGGACGCTGTCATGCCGGCCCCGCTCCCTGGGCGAGGTGAGGACACCCTTGAGCCGAGCCCAGCGCGACCCGCGAGCTCCCGCCTTGTCGACCTGGAGGGACAGGTAGGCCACCCCGCCGACGGGAATCGGGATCCAGAAATTCACCAGCCGGTATGCGACCACACCCAGCGTTGCCACGCCTCTTGCGGTTCCGAATCCGACGAGCAGTGAGGTGAGGGTGGCCTCGACGACCCCAAGACCGCCTGGCGTGATGGGAATCACTGCCAGCACGTAGGCGAGGCCGTACGCGACGAGCAGCCCATCGGGGTTCACCCAATGACCGAATGCTCCGACGAATACGGCGAGAGAAGCGGCGTCCAGTAGCCAGTTCGCGGCCGCCCAGGAGACACCCTCCACCAGGAGCCGGCGCTGGCCGGCCAGGTCCTGGAGCCGGCCGGCAATGCGCTCGAAGGTGTGCCGCAGAGCGCGGCCGTCGACGAAGGGAAGGCGCCCACCTGCGCGCTCGAGCGCCGCCCCAGCGCGGTCGCCGCCCTTCGTGAACATCAGAAGCAGTGTGGTGGAGGCCCCGAGGAGGAGGATCCCGACGATCGCCGCGATCAGATACACAGCTGAGAATCCCCATACGGGAATAGATACGATGAGGGCGAGCCAGAGGATCACGTTGAGTACCACGGCAGAGCCGATGCCTTGGGTTGCGATCGCGAAACCGACGTCGCTCCCGGGAAGGCCGGCGTTCGTCATTAGGCGGTATGCCAGGGCGGTCCCCGTAGCGGTGCCACCAGGAGTGCAGTGCGAGACGGACAGAGTCGTCAGCTGTATCCGCAGCAGATGGAAGAGGGAGATACGGTCCCGGGCCGGCAGGAGGGTTCGGGTCAGCTGGGCATAGCTGAGCAGGGCTCCCGCCTCGAGAGCGAGCCCGGCAAGCAACAGGAGCGGGTTCACGTCGGCGAGCAGGTGTACGACCTTGCGCGGACCCGCCAGCTGTGGGACCACGAGGTATTCGAGTATCAGCGCGAGCAGGAGCAGGCGGCCCACTTGCCAAACGGGAGCAGGAAACACCTGGCGAAAACGGCTGCGCTTCTTGGGCGGAGCACCCGTCTCCGCCCCCGGCTCTACTCCCGCCATAACGGCTTCGTGACTGTGCTTCGCCGCGTCCGGTGCCTCGTCACCGCTCGCACCCGATGCCGATGTCAACGACGTATTTCGCCGCGGCCTATGGACGCGTCCTCGCCGGCAAGCGAGCGACCGGCGTCCCAGCAGCGAGATCTGGCCTCAAACACTCCCCGGTCATCCTGTCACAGGGTGATCCCAGCTGCCCGGCATACCAGAAAGGATGCAAATCCAATCTATGTCCCGAGCAGCAAGCGAAGGGCGCGAAAAGCCGCCCCGCGGTGCGAGAATTCGTTCTTCTCGCCGGGGGACATCTGCGCATAGGTCCGCCCGCACCCTCCGTCTGGAATGAACACCGGGTCGTATCCGAAACCCGCGTTACCGGCCGGGGCAGTGGCTATGCAGCCATCCACGCAACCCTCGGATACTTGCTCCCGTCCATCAGGCCATAGCGCAACCGCTACGGTCCGGAACCTGGCTCGCCGCGGTTCAGGCACGTGGGTGAGGTCCTCCAGGAGCTTGCGCACGTTGTCGGCATAAGTCGCGTGGGGTCCCGCGAATCTCGATGAGTTCACACCCGGCGAGCCTGCGAGCGCCTCGACCTCCAGACCAGTGTCGTCGGCGATCGCCGGCACGCCGGTCGCTTCGACGAGGGCTCGCGCCTTCAGCCTGGCGTTGTCGAGCAAGGTGTCACCGGTCTCTTCCACCTCGCTGACGTCAGCGGGGCGCGGGAGGATCGCTATCGAGTCGCCCAAGATGGCGACTATTTCACGAGCCTTGTCCGTGTTGGCCGTGGCCAGGACGAATTCGGTCACTGCGATCGTGGCGGGGGCGGCGTCGACAGGATCTGCTGCTGGTACTCGAGCAGCCAGGCAATGCCGTGTTCGCCGAGTGACAGAAGCTCGTCAAGCTCCGACCGGCTGTAAGGCACCCCTTCGGCGGTCCCTTGCACCTCGACGAATCTCCCGGACGATGTCATGACGAGGTTCATGTCCACCTCTGCCCGGCTGTCCTCGGTGTATGCAAGGTCGAGCATCGGCAGAGAGTCGACGATCCCGACCGAAACCGCTGCGCACGCCTCCTCCAGCGGATGGGTCTTCACCCTCCCCTGGGCACTGAGACGGGAGAAGGCATCGTGAAGAGCCACATAGGCCCCACAGATGCTCGCCGTACGGGTGCCTCCGTCTGCCTGCAGGACGTCGCAGTCCACGGTGATCTGGGTCTCGCCCATGGATTCGAGGTCGGTAACAGCCCTCAACGAGCGACCGATCAACCTCTGGATCTCCTGGGTGCGCCCCGACTGCCGTCCGCGTGCCGCCTCACGGTCGATCCGCTCCGGGGACGACCCTGGGAGCATCGAGTACTCAGCCGTTACCCAACCCCGGCCGGTGCCGCGCATCCACCGGGGCACGTCGTCGGCCACCGACGCGGTGCAGAGCACGACCGTGCGGCCCATCCGTATTAACGCGCTGCCTGCAGCGAAGACGGTGTAGTCGCGCAAGATTTCGACCTGCCGTAATTCGTCGGGCTCCCGCCCGTCAGTCCGAACGCTCATGCCTCGTACCTCTCGCGATGGTTGCTAGCTCTACATCGAAACCGTAGGCAACGGACGCCTCGGCTCTGAAAGACGGTTAGTTCAAGGGTTCGGGATTCCATGGCACCACTCGATCTATCTCGGGACCGAGCAGCCGACGACCGAGGCGCTGGAACGTCTCCACATCGCCCGAAGAGATCCAGGTGTGCGTGCCCGCAGTTCTTCGAGATGTCGCGAGCCCGTTGACCGACAGAAGGGACCGCAGCTCGAATGCGGTCTCGTCAGCGGAGCTGACCAAGACGGCATCCCTGCCGACGACGTCACTGATCGTTCTTGCCAGGAAGGGATAGTGGGTGCAGCCCAGAAGAAGCGAATCCACTTTGGCGTCCCGGATGGGGGCCAGCAGTCTCTCAGCGAGCACGTAGACCTGGTCGGAATCCAACTCTCCGCGCTCTACGAACTCGACGAATCCGGGGCATGCAGCGCAAGTCAGCTGGACCGTCCCCGTCGGGTCGAGCTGGCCCACCGCTCTTTGGTAGGCACCGGACGAAATGGTTCCGACAGTGCCGATGACTCCTACTCGGCCCTTGCGCGTAGCGCGAAGAACCGCCCGCACGCCCGGCTCGACGACACTCACAACCGGAACGTCGGCTGAACCAGTCAAGCCCTCGAGTCCCGCAGCAGCGGCCGTATTGCAGGCGACTACGACCATCTTGACTGCGTGGTCACTGATCAATTTGGCGGTGATCTGGCGAGAGAACCGGCGCACCTGGTCCAAGGGCCGGGGACCGTATGGGTATCGGCCCGTGTCTCCGACATAGACGATGTCCTCCGAGGGGAGAAGATCGATGACCGCCCGGGCGACTGTCAATCCCCCGAAACCGCTGTCGAAGATCCCGATCGGGGAGTCGTCCATCCCAGAAGAGCCTACTTTCCCCTTGTTCCTTCCCCGATCTCAGCGAGAGTGATTGCTATCCGTTCGGAGTTCTCGCTCAGCGTGGACACGAGGTTCTTGAGGTGACCTCGTCTCGCGAGGCTACCGTCTCGGATTCTTTGCAACTGATCCCACACCTGGCTTACCAGAGGAGAGGTGATAGTTCGCTCCCCGTCCGGATTGAGTTCCAGCAGGACCCTCTGGGCCACGGCTGCCGGGAGCAAAGGTGGGTCATCGAGCACCTTGGAACCCTTGGGGGCCGCCATCAGGAGGAACTGATAGGTGAGTGCGTTCGGGTCGTGCTCGAGATCGCCGAACACTCGCGGGTCAACATCGACATCGATTTCGGTCGTGCCCAGCCGGCGCGTAACACGAACGCTCTCCATCGACTCCCAACCCGCTTGTTCGAGCAACTCCATTACGCCATCAGAGTCGAAGAATCGCAGGTGAGTCCGGTCCAGCAAGCCGACGTCGGTATACGTGAACCGCCCGCCGAGCAGGGCCAGGCGGACGGATATGTGCGTCACGTTGGGAAGTGAGATTACGGCCCACCCGGATGGCTTGAGCACAGAAACCGCACCGCGGAGCACACCCACGGGGTCGACCAGGTGCTCGAGTACGTCGAGCATGAGCACGACATCAAATTGCCGTCCCTTGAATGCGTCAGAGAGCTGAAGCGTGTTCAGATCTCCGACGACGACCTCCTCGCAGTGGTGGCGCGCCTGGCGGGCAGACTCATCATCGAGTTCGACCCCCCAGACCTTGCAGCCCATCCGCCGGAGGACAGCAGCCATGGAACCGTCGGCGGCCCCCAGATCGAGCACCTCGCTCCGCGCCGGCACCCGACCGACGGCAAGGACGTGAGGATCGTTGGGATTCGACAGGTCCACATCCGCCGTATACCGGGACTGATATCCGTCGCTCACCTCGGAGGCATCTCCCTGGCCCACCGGTAGGCAGCCCTCGCGGGACGGGTCCAGCGGAAGAGCTTCGTGTTGTGCAGTCGGTCAATCTCTGCCGCGAGCTCCCGGTTCTGCACCTCCAACTCACCATTCCGGACGGTCAGGCTGGATACTTCTGCTATCCCGGTACCACCCCGCTCCAACTGGACAACACGGCGGTTCATTTCTGCGAGGGAACGCTCCCGGACGGCTAGGCGTTGGCGGAGGTCGCGCAGCTCGGTCTCGAGAGCCAGTCGGCCTCCAATTTCCTGATCGATATGCTCTGTCATTGATCGGTCCTTGTCCGCACTCATGATTGGTCCCAGGGGAAGAGCCGGTAGCGCTCCTTGAAGTCGTCGACCAGCCCGGATACGTCGATGTTGACCGTCTGGAGCAGCGACTCGCCGTGCACCCGGTAGGTACCAATGAAATCGTGGAGAAATGCTCCCCGGTATCCATGGTCCGCGACCCGGAGCCAGAGCTCGTAGTCCTCCCAGCCTCTCAGGCTCGCGTCGTAACCTCCGACCTCCTCGCACACCTTCTTGCGCAGCATCGCCATCGCGTCGATGTAGTTGGCACGGGCGAGGCGCTCAACATGCCACGGGAACTGGCTCAGAAGGCCCGGCTGGCCGATTTTGGCGATAATGCCGTAGGCGAACGCCGCGTCAGGTTCCTCGTCGAGCGTGAACGCCAGCTTCCTGAGAGCGGTCGGGAAGATCGCATTGTCGGCGTCGAGCATGAAGACCCTGTCCGACCGGCTGTGCCGTATTCCGAGGTCTCGGGCGGCGCCGAGACCGGCGTTGGCAGCTCGCGCCAGCAGTTTCATCGGGAACCACGGTGCACGCCCCATGCAACTGGTGATCACTTCCACCGAGTCGTCCTGCGAATGATCGTCGACCACGATCAGCTCCACACGCACCCCAGTGCTAGCGAACACCGATTCGATCGCGTCGAGTACGAAGCCCGAGTAGTTGTAGCAAGTGATGATCACGCTCACTTCAGGCACGAAGTCCGACCATGACGGCGTGGTGAACGACTCGACGTGGTTCCGGTCGCTGTAGAGCAACGTCGCCTGAAGGGCTTCGACGCTCTGAACGAGGTCTGTTTCGCTATCCAGCAACTCCTTGATCCGCACCCGGACCCGCCTCTCGACATCAAGGGCGGCCTCGAGCACTGGGTCCGAAGAAGTCGGGACCGTCTTCTGCAGCGTGAGCGGCGCCGCCCGCCGCTGGGTGCCGCTGCGCGTTTTCGTCGTGTCATTGAGCTGATCGCAGATCGGCTCCAGCATCGTCTCCAGAGTCAGGTTTTGACGGACGAAGTCATATGCGGAGCTGGCGATTTCCGCGCGTAGCGGCTCGTCCATGAGGATGCTCGCCGTCTGCGCGGCAATGAAGTCCTTCGACGCGGTGAGGAAGTGCTCGCCCGGAATCAGAGGTCCGTAGTCAGAGGAGAGTTCAGTGACGACAAGGGCTCCGTTGATGACCGCCTCGAGGACCCTGATCCATTCGAAATATCGCACTTCGCTCCGGTGAATATTCAACAGAACACGAGCCGACGAGAGGAGACGCCATTTGTCCTCGCCTGCCACAAAATGGGCCCGCGGCACGTTCATCGGGCGATCGTGTTCGAACAACCGGATGTCACAATCGAACTCCCACACCGCCGTTCCAACGCTCGACAGAATTTCCTCACGGCGCGCGGTCGACGCTCCCAGGAATAGGAGATCGGTCGGGCGGGCTCCTGGGACTCCGTGCCAGCAGTCCCAGCTGCGGTGGTATCCAAACTGAAGGTGGGTCGCGGAGTATCCTCGCCGCTGCAATTCTGCGACGGCATACGGGCTGATGTCGACGATCTGCCGGCTAACGCTGGCGAAGTGGTATCCCAGCTCGAACCAGGATGTCCCGGGCTGCTCGACTCCGAGCACGACGCTAGCCTCGGCAGCCCGCTGAAGTTCGTCCTTCGTATGATTGAGCTGCAAAGGAAAGAACTCATGGGGCGCCACGACCAGGTTGACTCGATTCGGTCCATCTTCCGGGAGCCCGGCGGCAGGGTACACAGTCTCGTACCCGAGGTCGGAGATCGCCGCTGCCACGACTGCTGCTATCTCGGTCATAAACACGTTGCCGAGGGGGCTCACATATATGTGGTATTTAGGAGTCATAGGTGGGCGAAGGTGTGTAGGCACCCGACTCTAACAAGAGGAACATGCGGCCAACGGTCTTGCCCACGTGCACTCACGACGGGGAGCTCGGTGCCACTAGCGTGTTGGTCGTGGTCCGCCGCGGAAATCGCTGGCCCATCGAACACACATGACCAGCCCGACCCACCTGCCCCCCCCGCCGGCGACAACGGATAAGAACGGAGACACAAGACAGGGGCGCGCGGGCGACGAGCCGCGAGCGGATGCCACACGCGGGCGCGTCAAGGCCGCCTTAGCCTTTGCTTTGTCCGCCGGAATAGCCAGCGGTCTCGCCGAATGGGCTTGGAAGGCGGTTCCTCGATCTCTGTCCGTGACGACGAACGTGATCGGATCGACGACGTTCAATGACTTCAACGTCTTTCGTTATCACGATGCCTACTATCTATTGGTCTTCTTTCTACCTGTAGTTATCACCGGTATATACCTAACAGTTACGCGATGGGGACCGCTCTCCTTTACGAGACTGCACCGGTCATCTTGGCCCCCCTCTTTCGATAATGCCCTACTTGAGGAACAAACGAATCCATCGCTGACGTGGGCGGGTGCAGCGCTCAAGGTTGCACTTCCGGCGGCAGTGATTGGCTTC
>DATLUM010000021.1 GCA_035533095.1 Acidimicrobiales bacterium
TACCGCCCGGCTGCAACGATCTCCGGAGAGCTGCAGTCGGGTAAGGGTGAAAAGGTGGGGTAAGAGCCCACCGGCGGCCGGGTGACCGGCCGGCCAGGTAAACCCCGCCCGGAGCAAGACCAAATAGGAGGGCGATCACGGTGGCTCGCCGAGCCCTCGGGTATCGGTCGCTAGAGAGGCCGGGAGACCGGCGTCCCAGACAGATGGTCACCGTCCCGAAAGGGATACAGAACCCGGCTTACAGTCCGCCCTCGGCCCACCAGCCCCTCGCGAGAGGGCATTTCTGAATACGAATCGCACAGCGACTGCGGGTGCTCTCTCGCCAGAACCGCTATCGAGGTGTGACACGGCTGCGACACGGTTCGACGCGACTGCGTCGTGACACGGCGATTTGATCTCAAGGACTACAGTCCGCCTTCAGCCTCGGACTACGCTGCATACGCATGACCTGGCCACAAGAGGCCGATTGCCTCTGCCTTGCCTCAGGCCTTAGAGACAAAATCCCAATTGGATGGTCGTGAGGCAGAAGTCGCGGAAGGCGTCGGCCCTCGCTGCGCTTGGTTTCGCTCTATTCATTCAGGGGTGCGGAGGAACCTCGCCGACAGCGGCTGCTTCCCCCTCGCCCAGCGCAGTCCTATCTCCAACGCAATCTCCGAGTGGCTTGGCAACTCCGTCCGAGTCGCCATCGCCGTCTGCGAACGGCTGGAAAACGTACTCGTCCGCAGACTATGGCTACTCCCTTCAGTACCCTCCGACCTGGTTTGATCTTGGAAGCTTTGGCGTTGGAGACGAGCACTACTTCTCAACAGACAAGGCTGCGGGCGCGCCGACCTACATGCGCCCAGATGCCATCTTCGTTGGCGTAAGTGCGAATTGCCAATACTGGCTGGGACCAAACACCAAGCTGATAAGCCAAGCCAGCATCGAGGTGGACGGAGTCCCGGCCATCCGGTATGTGGCAGACCTATTCTCGCCGGATGGAAACTTCGTCACTGCCATCACGACAATCAAGCCAGGCGCGTACTGCTATCGGATCTACGTGCTCGCGTTCACTCTGCTGGTTGTTCAGGCGAACCTGGCTGACTTCGACAGGATGTTGTCGACCGTTCGGTTCTCGACTCGCACAGCGCCTGCAGTCAGCCCGATTGCTACGACTCCGCCCTCCTGAAGCCTATCTCGGTTCGGAAGCGTGCGATGTGACGGTGGCCGCCGTCGCGCTGGCCCGGTGTGTTCTGGCTCTTGTCGCAAGACTTCAAGAAGCGGTACGGCCCGATCATTGCCTTGACGAGACCATCCAGGCGGCAACCTGGGACCCGCTGTCTGGCCTACAGCCACACGGACCTCCTGGCGTCAGTTCGTCGTCTTCCTCGCGTCGACGGACGGGGTATCGACGACTTACCGGCTTAGCTAGGCTTTCGACGCCATCCGGTACGTCCAAACGGGACACGCTCAAGGGAAGGAAGTCACCAGGGTGCAAGCTGCGGGCATGAGAATGGCGGGAGACCGATGAGAGCAGTCGTCTACGACACCTACGGGCCGCCGGATGTGCTGCGAGTCGAAGATGTCCAGCG
Source organism: Acidimicrobiales bacterium (assembly GCA_035533095.1). Lineage (NCBI taxonomy): Bacteria > Bacillati > Actinomycetota > Acidimicrobiia > Acidimicrobiales > Acidimicrobiales bacterium. The sequence goes on from DATLUM010000021.1 coordinate 1,572, forward strand.
GCCCGTCCCCAAGGACGACGACGTGCTGATCAGGGTCCACGCGACGACGGTCAACCGGCTGGACGCCCACACCCGCGAAGCCAATCGCAACAGCGGCCCGTGGGTCATGTTCCTCAGCCGACTCGTCTCCGGCCTCCGACGGCCGAGGCAGCGGATCCTCGGCAGCGAATTTGCCGGAGTGGTCGAAGCAGCCGGACCGGCAGTCCGTGAGTTCACGGTCGGCGACCACGTCTTCGGCAACAGCGGACTCAGGTTCGGTGCCCACGCGGAGTTCATGTGCATGCGCGAGAGCGCGCGGATCACGCTCATGCCGGCCGGCATGGCGTTCACGGAGGCCGCGCCGGCCACCGACGGAGCGCTCAATGCACTGACGTGTCTGAAACAGGCAGATCTCCGCCAGGGACGCCGGATCCTCATCTACGGCGCATCCGGAGCCATCGGCACTGCGGGAGTGCAGCTGGCACGGCACTTCGGTGCCGGCGTCACCGCGGTCTGCACCACGACGAACCTTGCGCTCGTGAGATCGCTGGGCGCGGACTCGGTGATCGACTACACCCAAGAGGACTTCACCAGGAGCGGCAAGACCTACCACGTCATCTTCGACGCGGTCGGCAAGCATTCGTTCAGGCGGTGCCGCGGCTCTCTTGAGCCGGGCGGCATCTACCTCCCAACCGATGGGTTCGCGAATCTCGCCTGGGCGCTGTGGACGTCACGGATCGGAGACAAGAAAGTGATCTTCCAGATACCACCTCGACAGACCAAGCAGGATGTCGAGTTCCTCGAACGGCTCATTGAGGCGGGGGAGTACCGGCCGGTCATCGACCGGACTTATGGGTTGGACGACGTGGTCGAGGCGACAAGGTACGTCGAGACCGGGCAGAAGACCGGCAATGTCGTTCTCACGGTCGGCAGCCCTTGACGCGCCGGCATCTCGCCGGGTGTTCCAGGGCTCGGTTTAGAATCCCGGTTCTGGGTTCCACGACAATGACGCGATCCGAGGAGGGGTGACGCGAATGAGCAAGGTACGGGTACTCGTCGGCACACGGAAGGGGGCGTTCATCCTGAGCTCGGACGCGAGCCGCAAGCGATGGGACGTCGCGGGCCCTCACTTTGCCGGCTGGGAGATCTTTCACATCAACGGCTCGCCGGCCGACCCCGACCGGCTGTACGCCTCGCAATCGAGCGCCTGGTTCGGACAGGTGATGCACCGGTCGAACGACGCGGGAGAGACGTGGGAGACCGTAGGCAACCAGTTCCAGTACGAGGGCACGCCCGGGACCCATACCTGGTACGACGGCTCGCCGCACCCGTGGGAGTTCAAGCGCGTGTGGCACCTCGAACCCTCGCTCACCGATCCCGACACCGTCTATGCGGGAGTCGAGGACGCCGCCCTCTTCAAGACCACCGACGCCGGCCAGACGTGGAACGAGCTTCCAGGCCTGCGCACGCAGAAGACGGGGCCCTCTTGGGCGCCGGGCGCCGGCGGGCTGTGCCTGCACACGCTCGTCATCGATCCCACCGACCCCAACCGGATTTACGCCGCCATATCGTCGGCCGGCGTCTTCCGCACGGACGACGAGGGCAAATCGTGGAAGCCGGTCAACCACGGCTTGCGCTCCAATCACATCCCCGATCAGGATGCGGAGGTGGGTCACTGCGTCCATCGCATCGCGATGCATCCGTCGCGACCCAACGTGCTGTTCATGCAGAAGCATTGGGACGTGATGAGAACGGACGACCGGGCGGAGTCGTGGCGGGAGATCAGCGGGAACCTGCCGTCCGACTTCGGCTTCGCGATCGACGTGAACGCGAACGAGCCGGACACCGTCTATGTCATCCCGATCACCAGCGACTCGCTTCACTACGTCCCAGAAGGCAAGCTGCGCGTGTACCGCAGCCGAACCGGCGGCGACGAGTGGGAGGCGCTGACGAAAGGGCTTCCCCAGAAAGACTGCTATGTCAACGTGCTGCGCGACGCGCTGGCGACCGACCAGCTTGATCCGTGCGGCATCTACTTCGGCACCAGCGGCGGCCAGGTGTACGGGTCGGCCGACGACGGCAATTCGTGGGAGGCGATCGTGCGCGACCTGCCCGCGGTGCTGTCGGTCCAGGTCCAGACGATTCCGTGATCAGGGTCGCCCTGCCGGCCAACCTCCAGGCCCTGGCAGGCTCCGGCCGCATGGTGGAGCTGGAGGTGGGGGGCACTGTGACGCAGCGCTCGGTCCTCGACGCGCTCGAAGCCCGCTACCCGGCCCTGCGCGGCACGATCAGGGACGCGGTGACCAAAAAGCGCCGGCCTCTGCTGAGGTTCTTCGCGTGCGAGGAGGACCTGTCCGACATCGCGCTCGACGCACCGCTCCCGGACGAGGTCGCATCGGGGGCCGAGCCGCTCCTGATCCTCGGCGCTATCGCGGGCGGCCTTGGCGGCTAGGAGAGGCAAGACGAAGGCCACGGCGCCCCGTTCCGTCGCCGATCACCTGAAAGAGGTGCCGCCGGGTGTGCGGCCCACGCTGCAGGCTGCGCGAAGGGCGGTAAAGGCGATCGCCGCCGGGGCGATCGAGGTCGCCTACCAGGGTGCGGCTCCCCGCTCCGCGACGTTCATGTGGAAGATCGCCCGCTACGCCGTCGACGGCGCGAACGTGGTCGGGATCGGCACGTATCCTGGCCACTCGAACCTCTTCTTCTATCGCGGCAGAGAGCTCGACGATGGGAGCGGGCTGCTCGAGGGCGGCGGCAAGGAGATGCGCTCCATCACGCTGCGAACGCCCGCCGACGCGGCGCGGCCGCAGGTCCAGCGGATGTTGAAGAAGGCGTTCGAGCTGGGCGGAGCTCGACCGGGCCAGTCCGGCGCGAGATGACCGACTCGTCCGGCGGAAGGCCGTCGATATTCGAGTTTGCCGGGGGCAGTGGCGCCTTCCTGGCGCTGGCCGCCGCCCATCACCGGCGCTGCCTGGACGACCCGGAACTGAACCATCCCTTCTCGCAGGGCACGAACCCCGATCACATCCAGAGGCTCGCCGACTACTGGGCTGAGGTGTTCGGAGGCCCGCCACGATACTCAGAGTCCTATGGCGGCCAGCCGGCGATGCTCGCGATTCATGCCGGCAAGGGCGCCGGCCAGGACCTGGGTCAGCGCTTCGTGACGTGCTTCGTGATGGCGGCCGATGACGCGAAGCTGCCGGACGACCGAGCTCTACGGGCCAGCCTGCGCGCCTACATGGAGTGGGCGGTCGACCAGGTCCTCGCGTATTCGCCGGCCGGGTCCGAGGTGCCGGCCGGCGAGGCCGTCCCGCACTGGTCCTGGGACGGCCTCGAGAAGCCGGGGCCTAAGAGACGTTGACGACGACCGTGAAGTCGCGGTTCGGGCAGCCCTCCTTCGTCATCGCCTCGCAGGTCGTGGAGCCGCGGGCGATGAGCTGTGCCTGGCCCCCGGCCCTGGCGCTGAACTCCGCGGTGTAGGCGACCTGGCCGATGCGCGGCCGCTCGGCGGGGTCCCGCGTGACCTTGCCGGCGGCCAGCACCGATGGGGCCGAGCTGCTGACGTCCCACACGAGCGACGACCCCGGCACCGGGAAGCTCTCGACCAGCTTGACCTGGACGGTGTCGCCGATTCGCGCCTGAACGGTCTTGCCGGCGTCGGCCTCACGGAGGACCAGGGTTTGGGGGGCGGCCGGGGCTGCGGACCCGCAGCCTAGAAGACATGCCGCCGCCATGCCGATCAAGCACGTTCTGAGGGCCATGGATTACATGACGGGCGATCCCGGCCAGGGGTAACGACCTGCCACGATTTGAGGGATGAGCACCCCCGCCCGGATCCCGGGCGCCCCCGCCGCCACCCGTCGCCCGCATGCCCTGGAGGCCCACGACGACCGCCGGGTCGACCCCTATTACTGGCTGCGCGACAGGCAGGACCCGGAGGTGCGTGCTTACCTGGAGGCGGAGAACGCCTACTGCGACGCGGTGATGGCTCCGACGGCCGCCCTGCAGGAGGCGCTTTATCAAGAGATCGTGGGCCGCGTGCAGGAGACGGACAGCTCGGCTCCGACGTTTTTCAAGGGCTGGTGGACGTACACGCGCACGGTCGAGGGCCTCGATTACGAGATCTACTGTCGCCGGCGCGGCTCGATGGATGCGCCCGAGGAGGTGCTGCTCGACGCCAACGAGCTCGCCCGAGGGCACGACTACTTCGACCTGGGCTACGTCGAGCGCAGCCCCGATGAGAATCTCGTCGCCTACGCCGCGGACATCGACGGGTCCGAGCTGCACGTGCTGCGGTTTCGCGACCTCACGCGTGGCGAAGACCTCGAGGACATGATCAGCGGGGTCTACTACGGATCCGCCTGGTCGGCAGACGGTCGGACGTTCTTCTACGTCAAGCCCGACTCCGCCATGCGGCCTTACCAGGTCTGGCGGCACAGGATCGGCGCTGCGCCTGAACATGACGCGCTCGTGGTGCAGGAGGACGACGAGCGGTTCGAGGTGAGCGTCGAGCTCACCAAGAGCGAGCGTTACATCCTGTTCAGCAGCGCGAGCCAGGAGACCAGCGAGTGGAGCTTTGTTTCCGCGGGCGATCCAGAGGCTGCGCCCGTGGTCATCGAGCCGCGTCGCGCCGGTGTCGAATATTCAGTCGACCAGCAGGAGGACCGGTTCCTGATCCTCACCAACGACGGGGCCCGCAACTTCCGCCTGATGGGGGCGCCGATCTCCTCGCCCGGCCGCTCGTCATGGGCCGAGGTCGTAGCCGAGCGCCCGGGCGTACGGCTCAACTTCACCGACGTGCACCGAGATCATGTCGTGCTCGGCCAGAGGTCGAATGGCCTGCAGCGCCTCGAGGTCCTCGACTGCCGCAACGGCGACATGCACGTCGTCGAGCAGCCCGACGCCACGTACACGGCGTTCCCTGGCTCGAGCCCGAGCTACGACGGGCCAGTCATGCGTTACTTCTACACGTCGCTGACCGCGCCCTTTTCCGCCGTCGATTACGACATGCGCACGCGCGTCCGGACGGTCGTCAAGCAGCAGCCGGTGCGGGGCGGCTACGACGTCGCCGATTACGTGACCGAGCGACTGTGGGCGACGGCGCCTGACGGCGTGCGCGTGCCGTTGTCGCTGGTCTATCGCAAAGGGCTGCAGCGCGACGGTTCCAACCCCGCGCTGCTGTACGGGTACGGCGCGTACGAAATTTCGATCGACCCGATGTTCGACCCCGCGCGGTTGAGCCTGCTCGACCGCGGGTTCGTGTTCGCCATCGCGCACGTTCGGGGCGGGGGAGAGATGGGTCGTGAGTGGTACGAGGACGGCAAGTACCTCCACAAGCGCAACTCCTTCACCGACTTCATCGCGTGCGCGGAGCACATGGTCCAGCAGCGATACACGAACCCGCAGCGCCTGGCCATCCGTGGACGCAGCGCCGGCGGCTTGCTGATGGGAGCCGTAATGAACTTGCGGCCGGACCTGTTCGCGTGCGCCGTGGCGCAGGTTCCCTTCGTCGACGCGCTGACCACCATGCTCGACGAGAAGCTGCCGCTGACGGTCAGCGAGTACGAAGAGTGGGGCAACCCGGCCGACCCGGACTACTACCGGTACATGAAGAGCTACTCCCCATACGACAACGTTCACCCGGCAGACTACCCGGCGATCCTGGTCACGGCAGGATGGACGGATCCGCGGGTCTCGTACTGGGAGCCCGCGAAATGGGCGGCCAGGCTGCGCACGCTGAGCGCCGGCGAGCGGCCGCTGATCCTGAAAACGCAGATGACCGGCCATGCCGGGCCGTCCGGCCGCTACGAGTCCTGGCGGGAAGAGGCCTTCGTGATGGCCTTCGTGCTCAGCCAGCTCGAGGCGGCTTGACTTCGCTTCCCTCCGGGTCTAGGCTTGCCCGGTTTTCACGCTTGTCCGGGTGTGTCCGGCCAGTTTCCTGACCGCACATCTGAACCTGGTCCGGTAACCCGAAACCTGGAATCGAGAAACCAGCAGTCGAGGACCGTGCGGTAGTTGGGCACCGCTACGGTCCTTTTTCTTTCCACCCAATTCACTAATCAGGCAATGCGCCGGAGCGGCCAAAAGGCTTGGGCGGCTCAAGCGAAGTGGGTGAAGACGACCGGTAAGAGGTCCTGCGCCAAAATAGTTTGCACCCAAACTGATGTTCGCCACTATCACCATCCGCCCCCACATCTAGGGTCTTTCCCCGCTCCAATCTCAACATCATGCGTTCGCTGGCATCGTGTGCCCGAAGGCACTCACTACATGTTGTGGTAAGGGTATTGACAGGCTGAGAGCCCCTGGTTACTGTTTGCGGCGAATCGCGGTGATCAGTGGGGAGAAGTGGTGAATCCAGCAAACGTCTCAGCAAACGTCGTCCCCTACGTCCAGGTAAGGCACGCCATACACCTCCTCTACGCCACTTCTCCCCGCAGCCGC
>DATLUM010000022.1 GCA_035533095.1 Acidimicrobiales bacterium
CCCGTCGATGAGGGACTGCGGGAAGATTTTGTGCACGGCTCCGCCGCCGGTCTTGATGGCGTCTCGGATTCTGGCGCGCACAGCGGCGATCTGATCGGCGGTCGGCGCGTCGAAGGCGTCGGTAGCGAGCTCGTGCGCCGAAAGCGATAGCAGTGCCGAGGCGGAGAGCCTGGGGTCAGACCCGCCAAAGCACCGTGTGGCGCCTGCGGCGTGGAGCACGGCCCAACGTCGCGCCTAGGAAGGCCCCCCGTCGTGGGGCCGGCGGCGGTGACGTCGCTGCAGCGTTTCGGTCGCCTCGGCCGCGCGTGGGACGAAATCTCTTGCTGGGCTATCCCGGCCAGTTCGATGCGACGGGCGTCCGATTCCAGCCGAGTCTCGGTCGGCGAGGCAATCTCCTGCCTCGGTGGACGGGAGGAACGGCGTCGTGCCCGTGAGGAGCGACCCGACGTCGCGATCGGCGCCAATGCGACGATCGAAGTGGCGATCAATCAGCCGCCGTCCCGCGTGAAGCACCAGCAGGGCGGCGACCACCACCGTGCAGAACAGCGCCAGGTCCAGCGCCCAATGCAGCACGATGTGTGGCGGTGTGAGCGCGCCGAACATGAAGAGCGCGAGGAGGCCGGCACCAGCGTTTCGGGTCCTTGTTGTCATGGCGTTACCTCCGCGCGAAGGGTAAGCCGGGGCTGTGACGCTGCCTCGGTGGGAAGGAGCCCGGCGATCCCCGCGAGCAGAGCCCCGTGGAAGGGGTGGGGACGAGCACGCCGCGTCGCGAATCCGAGGCCGCGGTGGTGAAGACCCCAGAAGCTCGGGCGATGGAGGGAAAGCCGAGGCCCCGAAGCGAGGGGGCCGTCTCGGCGCGAACCACTCGAGGTCCCCGGGGCTCCTTCACACCCCTGGGGATTCAAGACCTCACGTCGACCGACCTCGTTAACCTCCCTGTTTCACGGCGACCGTCGTAGCGGCTGCTGCGGGGCTCAGGACTGACGCGACACGAGGTGAAAGCCTGTAGTTCAGCGGGGCGCGGGCGTTTGGGCGCGGAACCGTCCCCGTGTCTGGCGTTGACAACTTCCTGATGGCACCGGCGGTGTCGCCGGCACGTGAGTGGGGCGTCTCAGGTAAACGCCGCGCGCAGGCGCACAAAGCCGAGGGCGAGCTGCTTGGCCCAGGCCCAGGTGCGATCGAGGCGCAGGTTGACAACTCGGCCGCCTCGAGTCAGCCGGGCCGCCATGTGCAAGATGCGGTAGCGGAACGCCGCGATCTCACAGCGGGCGATCACCGGATAATCGGCGAAGCAGATGAGCTTGGACCAGGCGACGAGGTCCGCCGCGGCAAGCACGCATTCGAGCCAGGCCTCGTTCTCGGCGGCCTGCTTGCAGGGCAGGTTCCGTAGTCCGGATGCTTTGGCCTGGCGGATCCGGTCCTCGACCCGGGCGTGGCGGCGCTGTCGCAGCTCGAGCACGGCGATGGGTCGGTCGTCATGCTCGATTGCAGACCTTCCGGCGGTGATGAACGCCGTGTGGCGAAGTCCAGCCTCGAGGTCGAACAGGCTGAGCTGGGCACCTGGATGGGGGCGTTCTCTTCGCACGATCACCCGGGAGCCTTCCGGCCAGGCCGACAGGTCGAGGGCCTCGGTGATCTCGGTCACCCACGCCCCGTCGCGCAGCTTCTCGCAGCTCTCGGCCTCGACCGCGTCGACCCACGCGTTCTCCTCGAGCGCGACGATCGCCTCCCGGACGTCCTCGGTGACCGCGAACCCGAGGCTGAAGCTCACACCCCGGCCCCGGCAGACTTTCGCGAAGCCGTGGGTGGCCCCGGCCGCGTCGGCACGGACCACGAGACGCGGGCCGTTCGGGTCCCCCGGGCGGGGGCGGGCCTGCAAGGGCAGGCTTTCGAGCGCCATGTCGAGGACACAGATGTGGTCCGCGGTGGTGTTCGAGCCGGCCCGTCCCTCTCGCAGAATGCCCGAGAGCGCCTCACCTGCGGCGATCTCGGGACGGTCGAGGAAGCAGAGCAGGGGATGGAAGCCGAATGTCTGCTTCCAGGTCGGAGAAGCCAGTTCCTTGTTCGAATGGGCGATCACGATCGTCGCGTCGATGTCCAAGAACAGCTCGCCCGAGAGGTCCGGCGCCGCACCAGCCGCCCACGCGGCACTGCGAGCCGCGGCGCGCCCGGAACGAAGGCGAGGCAGATGTGCCCGAGAGACCCTGTCGAGCACCCGCCAGGCGGTCGGGGTGGAGGCGACGGGCCCGAACACCCCTGGCTGGTCCCGCAGCGCCTTCAGGTCGCTGATCGAGTCAGCGCCGTCTGCGATCGCCACGGCGAGATCTGCGAGGACCGAGCCGGGGAAGTGGATCGGCATCGCCCGGTAGGTGCCGATGAGGGCCTTGTCCCAGGCATCGATGAGGCCCGTGAACCCCGCCAGCTCCCGGAGCAGCTCCGCCCCTGCGTGGGAGACCACACCCTCGCCGTCCGCAGTGACTTTCACCCGTGCCAACCGGCCGCTACGCTTCACTCGTCAGGTGCCTTTCCGTGGGGCGAATGGGAGCTTCGAGAACCCTCATTCTTCCTTATCGGAAAGGCACCTTGACGTCTTTAGCGGGCTAAAACGCCGGAAATCCATGAAACAGGCAGGTTAACCACTGCCGAGACGCCATTGCTGAAGCCGCCAATCTTGGCGAAGGCGAA
>DATLUM010000023.1 GCA_035533095.1 Acidimicrobiales bacterium
GTTCCTGAACCACCTTTGGGTGGATGCCCGAGGCCAACGCAATGGTCGCCCAGGTGTGGCGGAGACCGTGCAGAGTCAGATGGGGCAGTGACCAGCGTTCCACCCGACGGTCGAACTCTCGAGAGACCCGCTCGGGGTGAAGGGGCTCGCCGGTGACCTTGGCGAAGACGAGATCATGATCCCGATAGCCCGGCCCGAGGCCTAGGTGAGTGGGCAGCAAGTGCCTGTTTTGATGGCTGGCGGTGGTGTGTGGGGCTGCGTGGTGTAGGGAGTTGAGGTGACGGGGCTGTCAGTGAACGCTCCTATGGCGCCGAGGGCGGTGTGACAGCGGTGAGAATGGGCGGGGGTGGCTCTCCCCGGCTCAGGCGGCCACAGCGGGACCGGTTTTGAACGCGGCGAGCACGACCAGACGCTTGAAGTTGGCGACGGTCGCTGCAAGCAGGGCTTGCAGCCGAGTTTTTCGCCGGCCCCGCCAGCGGGCTTTTCTCATCCCGAGGTCTTGGAGATGGTCGATCTTGCGTTCCACTTTCGGGCGCCGCCGCAGCAGCGCCTTTGTCTCCGGCTGAGCGTTGGTGGCCCGGGCCGCCTCGATACGGTCGTGGTGCACGCCGACCACGATCGTGCGGCCCCCGGTGGCCGACGTGCACGATCCTCGTAGTGGGCAGGCGCCGCACACATCGGCGGCGAAGCTGAACGTGGTGGCCGGGCGGCCCTTGTGGTCTTTCGACGGGCGGGCGTCGGTGGTGGTCTGCCCGGCCGGGCAGGTCACCGTCCCCGCCGCGGTGTCGATCGTAAAGTCGGTTTTGGGGAACCGGCCGGCGTTGGTGACAGGCGGCACCTTGGCCGTCATCTCGACGCCTTGTTCTTCGACCGCTTCGCGGACATCGCCATCCGAGTAGGCCATGTCCCCCAACAAGGTGGCGACTTCGACCCCGTCGTTGTCCTGCACCTCGGCGAGGAGGGGGGCTGCCCCGTCGCCATCCCCGGCGTTGCCGGCACGCACGTCGACACCCAAGACCAGTTCGGAGTCCTCGTCGATCATCACGTCCAGCTTGTGTCCATCGAAACGCCGCGACGCCGACTTGCGACCGTGGCGCATCTCCGGATCGGAATGCGACACGATCCGGTCGGCGGCGACGCCTTGGCGGATAGCCGGCCCCTCGCCGTCGGTGCCGTCCTCGACGTCTTGGATCACGACCTGGGCGAGCAGCCCCGCCGCCTCGGCCACCGCAGGATCCTCGGCAACCTCGACGGCCGCGGCATGAGCGAGCAGCTCAGCGGCCAGCTCCACAAGCTGTTCGAGTTGCGCCCGCCGAGCAGCAGGGTCCTGCCAGTCGATATCGGGCTTGGCCGCCGCCAGCCCGACCGCCTCGCCCGCCAGCTCGGCGTCGAGACGCCCGCCCATCGCCCGGGCCAGCCGGCCCGCCATCTTGCGGATCAGCTCATAGCTGTCGGCCACGTTCCCCGCCCCGTGCACCGGCGACGAGTCGATGATCGCCGTCAGCTTCCCCCGCAACACCCCAGCATCGACCGCCTTGGCCAACGTCCTCTTGAACAGCGCAGCGTCGGCGTCCGCTGCCAGCATCCGCGCTCGCATCAACGCGAACGTGGTCGGCGCGATCCCCCCGAAATCATCGGTCACGCCCATCGCCGCTTTCCAGTCCAGATCGACCCGGGTCCGCCGGGAACTCTCCCGATCCGACGTGCGGTCATGGGTGGCGCACAGCATCGCCCGGATCATCACCGACGGCGGCACCGACGGCCGACCCCACCCCTGCGCGTACAACCCGGCGTAATCCTCATCGCAGACGATCTCGTCGCCATGCACAGCCAGCCGCTCATAGAACGAGCCCTTCGACAACAGCTCCGAACGCACCAGCCGAGTATCGAGCAGCGACCCCTGCGCATCAACCCTGCCCAACATGACGTCCCCCCGGGGAAGCGGGAATTACAACCCCGTCATTCTCTCACGCCACGCTCGCGATCGCGAGCACTACCTGACACTTTCTGCTCACTCACCTAGGACGTCGAAGGTTTCGTAGCGCGGTACCCGCTGCTGCAACAACCGGAAGCAGAAGCCGTGGATCGTGCCCACGTATAAGCCGTTCAGCCGGTCGAGGGCTTGAGCTCCCATGCGGCCCTCGACCCGGTGGGCGATCCGCTGGGCGAGCTCCTCAGCCGCCCGCTTCGTGAAGGTGAAGGCCACGATCCCATC
>DATLUM010000024.1 GCA_035533095.1 Acidimicrobiales bacterium
GGTCACGCGCGACGAGATCCTCGACGCCGTCTGGGGCACCGACTTCGTGTCGGAGAGCAACGTGGTCGACCGCCACATCCGGGCCCTGCGCAGCAAGCTGCAGAACGACTACCGCCATCCCCGCTTCATCGCCACGGTGCCCGGCAAGGGCTACCGCTTCATCCCCACCTTCTCCAATCTCGGCTGGGACGCCGGCGCGACCCTGAGCCGAGATGACCAGACGTCATGACGGAGGGGTGACACTACCTTTACGTCCCCTGCCGTGGGGCGCGGGCAACGGGCCCCGGACCGAAGGGGGATCCGGGCGTTCTGTGGCGCTTCGGGGGCTGGGCCGTGACCGACGCCAAGGAGAAGCGAGGGCACCGGGCGCGCCGCGCACTCGTGCTGCAGGATGAACCGGCGGTCGCGGGCCTCATCGAGCTGACGCTCAATCACGGCCTATTCGCGGTGCGGACCGCGAGGAACCTGGCGGAGGCAGAGGCGATCCTCCGCGGGTGGCGCCCACAGCTTGCCGTGGTCGACATGGACCGCGCTGACAGCGCGGCCCTGCTCCGGCGCCTCGGCGCCTCGAACAGCCTGCAGCAGCGGAGCGGGACGCCGATCCTTGGCCTCACGCGTCGCGGCGACCTACAGACGAAGCTGCGGGCGTTTGCTCTCGGGGTGGACGACATCTTGACGATGCCCTTCTCGCCCGAGGAACTGCTCGCGCGCGCCATCGTCATCAGTCGGGAGCCTTGGGCACCCATCTTGCCCTGACGCCGCGCAGGCCCGTTGGCAGCCGCGCCGCCCGAAGTTAGGGCCGCACCGCCCTTGTGGATGCTCACCCGGCGCCTGTCTCGCCCCCACACCATGGCCCTCTATGAAAGGGAGCCCGGCCGTCAAGGGGCTAATCATGATGATCGACCTCAGGGAATGGCTCACGGGCCAGCAGGCTGGCAGCAGGATCGAGCAGCGCTCATCTCGCTATCGCCTTCTCAGTCAGGAAGGACAAGGTCTGGTGGGAGGCTGCACCCGACGGCCCTCGATCAGGGTCGACCTGCGACCAGGGCCATAGTGGCGCCTGCCGGGGCAAAGAGTTCGTTCTTGGTGAGCACGTGCCAGGTGGCGGCGGCCAGCTGCCGGGCGACCTCGACGCGCGCCATCTTGCTGCCGCGCTGGCGGCCGAGGCGGCGCTTGGTGCGTTCGTAACGGTCCCGATAGCGGGGATCGCGCGCGGCGTGGGTCGCGGCCTCGATGAGCGCCCAGCGCAGGTACTTCGGGCCATTCGTCGCGAGTGGGCCACGGAGATCGCGGTTGCCGGACTCGCGACCCTCCAGGCCCTATCAGCCGTCGGCCCGGTCATCGCCGCCGACGCGGTGGCGCTTCCGGAGCTGGTGCGGCCTGGGTGGAATGGTGAGCTCTTCCGTCCCGGCTGCCGGTTCGACCGAAGCAGGCACGTTACAGGTGCCAGAGCCGGATCGGCTGCCCCGTCGCATGGGCCAGTGCCGAGCGACCGGGATCGACGGCGCGCGCCGCGTGCCACGAACGCAGGGGACCGGGGATGGGGGCCTGCGGACCCCGCAGTCGGACCCCGCAGTCGGGACAGCTGGGCGGTCGGGCACGTCGTCCCGCCGCCCCATTCGGCTCACGGCTCGCTGAGCGCCTCGTTCCATTCGCGGACGTACCAACGGCGGACCACGCCGTGGACCACGAAGGGGTCGCCCCGCGCGAACTCCTCGGCGGCGTCGCGACTCGTGAAGATGGCCATCGAGCCCTCGTCCTGCGGGCTGCCGAAGGTGCCGATCATGAGCAGACTGCCGCTGGCCTGGAACTCGGCCCAGCGCGCCCGGTGGGCGGCGAAGTGCGGTGCGGCCTTCGCTCCGACATCGTCGGCCGACTCGTAGAACAGCACGTACTTCATAGGTCCCCCTTCGACGCTGGCCCGACGGTCCTTGCCGCTGCTGGTCCTCATCGCGCCCATGGGCGCCGCTCGTCCCCGTGGGACACTATCCCACGGGGCAGGAGGGAGCGATGGAGACGGGAACCGGGGCGATCTCGCCGGCCGACCTCAAGGCAATCACCGAGACGGCCACCGAATACTTCCAATCGTGGTTCGCGGGCGACGGTGAACGGATGCGCAGCGTTCTTCACCCGGCCCTTTCGAAACGCAGCGTGCGTGACCCCTCGACGGGGTTGTTGGATCTGGCGGAGGACCCAGCGGAACTCCTGATCACGGCAACGGCGAGCGGGGAGGGAACGAGGTTCACGCCCCGGGCAGGAAGTGACCGTACTCGACGCCTTTCGCGACATGGCCACCGTCAAGGTGGCGTCGCAGCCATTCATCGAGTACCTGCACCTCGCCAGATTCGGCGGGAACTGGCTCATCGTGAACGCGCTCTACGAGTGTGTCGATCAGACCCCACAGCGACCGGCGGCCTGACGGCGACGACACCGCCGAGCGTCCGGTCATATCCGTCGCAGGCCCGCCGTCAGGGGACGACCGCCGCGCCGAACCACGCCTCCGACCCTGAGCGCAGGAGCACGCCACCCGGCAGGAGCACGGCCTGCATCGCCACATCGTCGGGTTCACCGCGTTCCTGCTCGATCACGCCTTACATCCCAGAGCAGCAACCCGCAGTGCCTCGCCCGAGGGCCCGCCCGATCTCGCTGAGCGACTGGCCGGCCTTCCAGCGGGACCACAGCTCTCGCGTCTGCTCGCCCGTCAACGCTGGCCTGGCCCACGGCGCCATGGGTCCACCTTCCGATCGACACGGCACCTACCATGGTGTTGCGACGATCGGTGGAACCCGCCCCTGTTTTCGGCGAGTCTCCTGGCGGTGGCAGGCTACTGCCCGCCCACCTCGTCGCCCTCCACCGGGCTGTCGGGGAGACCCGCGGCCAGCGCGACGTCCAGCAGCGTCGGCTTCGCTCACCAAGCTCACGATGCGCCGTGCGACCGCGTGGCTGCAAGAGCCGGAACGACCTCGGTTCGAATCCGAGGCTGCCCCTCAGATCAGCTCACGCGGGTCGGCGCGAAGACCGTATACAGGAACATCGCCAGAAACACCACGGCGATCGCCAGGAGCACGGCCCGGGCGACGCGACGAAGGCGCCCACTGCTGCCGTCGCCGGGCTGGGGCCGGCCGGTCAGCCGCCAGGCAACCGCCCATACCACGACGGCCACAAGCAGGAGTCCGCCGGGGACCCACCAGTTGAGGTCGCCTTGCCCGCTGACGGTCACGCGTCATGTCCCCGCGTCCCCGGCCAGCTCACCGAAGCCGAGTGACATCAACCGGAGTGTCGGCAGTCGGCCTGCCAGAGGTGCCGCATCCTCAGTGTAGGTCAAGGCGCGCGAGACAAGACGACGCGCGCGACCCCGCAACGACCACATTTCAGTCCGGTCTACCCGCGCGGTCATGTCGCGCAGAGCTGAGGCAAATGGGGTCGCGGATCGCTGATCTGGCGCGGCGCGCTGGGAGTTGCGCTCCGTGACCGAGCCTGACGGGACGAACGGAACTTGACCGCAAGACGATCCACCTCTACGTTCGGGTCAGCGTCCAAGGCAGCAGCGAAGGAACCCAGGACGGTGACCAAGCAGTCGGAGCCGTGTTTCTCGTGTGGTGAGGACACCTCGGCGGGAACGCCCCTCTTCTCGGACCGGCTCGACGTTGCGCAGGCCGATGGATCCCTCGTCTGGCTGTGCTCGTTCTGTGCCGAGCGCGCCCGCGGCGGCGGTCGCGAGCGTCAGAGCGACGCCGAGCGAGAGCAGGCGCGCAAGGACCTCGAGAAGGGGACGTTCGCGTTCGGTGCGTTTGCCCCCGGCGGCCACTGACCGTCGCATGGTCCGACGGCTGGGGCGGCAGGCGATCGCCGTGCTCCTCCTGCTCGTGCTGGTGGCGCTGATCGCGCTCGCCTGGATATGGGTGATGGCCCCCCACGCCCCGGGCATCCTCCACCAAGTCGGCGGACTGCCCTGACCCTCGGCCCGTCAGACGCGGTCGTCGTGGCTTGCGCCGTCTGGCCGCAGCGACGGAAGAACCGCGAGCACGACCCCCTCGTTGTCGCCCCCGAAGCGCGAACCTGCGCGCGGTGGCCACGGCCCGGCTCTGAGCGCGCCGGATGGACCACCTTCTGGCAGGTGTTCGACGCCGGGCTACCGCGGCACGGATCACGCGTCGGCGCGGGGTTGCCCTTTCGGAATATGCCGGCCGTGGCCGGGGGCCGCCGGGGAACCCAAGCATCGGTCGATCGCGGGTCGTACCCTTCGGGTGATGGCCGAGCAGGCGAACCCCCACCCTCTAGGTGATGTCGACGCGTATAAGGTCGCGTTCGAGGAGTCAGTTCGAGCCATCGAGGGCCAGCGCGCAAGCGTTGACGAGATCCGGACTAGGTCCGGCATACTCCTGAGCGCCGCGGCCATCATCACGGGATTCCTCGGCCCTTCTGCGCTCCAGCCAGGTTCGACATCCCTCGTCTCCTTCGTCGCCGCGGCCCTCCTTCTCGCGACCGTCGCGCCGGTTGTCTTCGTGCTTCTGCCAACACAGGGGTGGGCCTTCTCGGTCGGGACGAAGAACCTCCTGCGTGACTACATCGAAGCGGACCCTCCCGCCTCGGTGGCGGAGCTCTATCGGTCGCTCGCGTGGTATCTCGAGGTCGACTGGGAGTCCAACAAGCAGCTCCTCGACGAGCGCTATCGCCTCTTCACGTTCGCCGCACTCGCTCTCGTCGGTGAGACAATGGCTTGGCTCATAGCGATCGCGCTCAGGTGAGCAAGATGCCAGACGAACATCCGCCTCAGCATCGGCAGGAGCCGCCGCGCCCCGTCGACCCGTCTCCGCCGGTAAGGCCCAACCCGTCGAAGTCCGAGGAGCGAGGCGGCCCGACGCCGCCATGGCGCCAGCCTCCGCCGCCGCGTGATGGGAACCGTCGATGAACGAGCCCGGCCTCGCCTTCGAAGCCGGGCTCCGTTGTGCCTGCACCGCCGGCGAGGCCGAACCCAGCAAGCCAGCGATGCGGACGGGACCACCACCACCGACAAAGAAGAGGTAATCAGTGCCGAAGAAGAAGGATCCGCCTCCGGACGTCGTGGACCCGCTCCCGCCCAAGAGGCCCAATCCCTCGAAGATCGTCGCCAAGGCGTTGACCGCCGAGAAGGCTGCGAAGAAGGGCGGGAAGAAGGGGAAGAAGAAGGGGAAGTGAGTGAGCCGATACTTCCTCAGCCGCCGGTCATGGTCTCTCAACGCGGTAAGGTGATAGGGCCTCAGGCGGTCCCGGAACGCCAGGATGAACCAGGCGGCCCGCTCTTCAAGAGCATGGAAGACGGGCATGGCTCCCTGCCCCTGGGGTCTTGCCAGGCCCGTTACCGCGGGAGAGCCACGTCCAGGCGCGATCCTTCACCCCGGAGGACCGACGGGCCGCCCGGGTCCGGGAGACGCTCAGCCAACGACGGCGAGGCGGCGCATGGGGCGCTGGGAGGCGATCCGAACTTTCACCCGTAAAGTGTCGGCGCTACTCCATTCGCTCCGACCAGATCAGACGCGCGGAGACCAGTTCCCGGACCGGATGACCGCTCGGTCGCCGGGCCGCCTCCACCCGGCTGTGGGCTGCTCGGTTACCGGCACAGCGACCTCGCGGGTGGGACCTCCGATCGCGAGGCCGTGCCCGGCCAGCCATCCAGCGGGTACCTCCGTGGTGGTAGACGTGGCGGTCCCATCGCCGGACCGGCAGGCAACCGCGGGTTTCGACGTGAGCCTGGGCGTCGGTGCCGATGCTCGCCGCGCGATCGCCGCTCCCGGTGGGGTGGGGCTGGAGACGCTGCTGGGCGCGCCACCCGTGCATGCCGCGGTGGCCAGCAGCAGCGCCACCAGGACCGCGAACAGGCCGATCACGAAAGCGCGGGCACCTGCTCACGACCAGCTCGACCTCGACACGCTCGGTGGGTGCGCGCTGGTGCGTCCTTGCCCACAGCGTACGGACAGCCAGCCGTCAAGGCGGCCCACTGGGCGCGCCGGTGAGTCAGCCCTCAGCCACCAGCGCCTTGGTCACACACCCGCGCGAGGGATCGTATTGGCCGACACGTGCGGGGCCTCTACGGCGCAGAATCCGGACATGGTCCGGCGCACCTACGAACTCGTCGCCGACGTGAGCATGGCCGATCCTGCAGCCATCGAGCCTGTGCTGCGTCAGCTCGTGCGCGGGGAGATCACCGGCACCACGGAGGGCTTCCACGTGGTAGCCCCGTTGCACGGCGCGACCGCCCGCGACCTCAACCACACGCTGCTTGCCGCACTCCGCCGCGTCGACCGACGCCCGCCTGCACGCGACGTGGACGGCTGGTGGCGTCTCGGAGCGCTTCTTCGACTACGTGCCGAAGAGCACGGGCTCTAGGACGAAGTAGGCATGGGACATCCCCGCGCCCCTGAACGCGTCATCGAGCGCAGCGGCCCGTCTGCTGCATCACAGAAGCCACCGTCGGTGGCGCGTCCATGCCAAGGGCTGCATCGGTGAGAGATCCATCAGCCTCGGGCCAGGCGCATGGGGCGCCGGTTCCTGCGTCACCTACTGGCGGCTGGCCCGCCTGCATGACGAAGGAGGAGTTCGCCCGCTGGAGCGAGGCGAACCAGCGGGCGGCCCTGCAGGGGCGCGCGCACCGGGCCGTCAGCCCGTGCGAGGACTGCACGCCCGTGTTCGCCGAGGAGATGCGCCGCGAGGGACGCTGCGACGGCTGGCCTGGTACCCGAGGCCCCCAGGCTGCCTGAGGCGGGCTCGCCGCTCGCCCTGTTGCACACCGGGCGCTTCGCGGTTGAGATCGCGTCTCACGCCCTCCCCGAATGTTGCCGGGACCTCGGAGTCGCCATCCCGCCCAGGGCCGGGTGGCCGGGTCTCGCTTCCGGGGGCGAGAACGGATCCACGATGGGTCGCAGTCAGGGCTCGTCGGTATGACGGCGCCGATGGGGTGACGGACAGCTGCGCAGGTACGTGAGGACGTCCGCGAAGCGGGCGGTCGCGAGGCCGATAGACGTATCGGCCGCGCCGTAGTACACGCGCAGCTCATCGGTCGCCTCGTCGTGGATCCAACCGGTGGGAAAGACGACCCTGCCGACGTCGCCCATCACCTCGTAGGGTTCGGTGGGGCTCATGACCCACTCGTCGGTGCGATGGTGGACGAGGCGTGGGTCGTCGAGGTCGAGGAGGGCCAGACCCACGCGGTAGATCGGACCGGAGGCGGTCTGATGCGTGCCGTGGTACATGACGAGCCAGCCCTCCGCCGTCTCGAGTGGCGGCGGCCCGAGGCCCACCTTGCCGGCGTCCCACCAGGCGCCATCGCGTGCCTCCAGCACCAGGCTCAACTCCCCCCAGTG
>DATLUM010000025.1 GCA_035533095.1 Acidimicrobiales bacterium
GCGCTGTTGCCGACGCCACCATCCCTATCCCCACCGTCGAGATAGACCGCCATACCCGGGCACCGGAGTCGGTTCGGCAAACCCAGCCCGCCGCTGGTGCTCCAGCCGGCCGAGCAAGCCAGATGGTACAGGCGCCCGCCCTGGGGGGTGGGCGGAGCATGTGTGACATCGTCAGTCACGCGGCGGACCAGTCGCGCCGGCGGCATCGAACACGTGCCGGCGAAGAGTGGCTCTTCTGACGTTTCCGTGGGTGCCTTGACCTGCTGAGACGCGGCACACGCCGTCCCACGCCTACGATTCCCGGCTGTGTGAGGCTGGGTCGAAGGGAGTGGAACGGCGTGCGGTACGCGAGGGTATGGGAACGGCTGCTGGGTGTCGAGCGCACCGTGGTGGACCAGGTGGTTTTCGACGAAGACGAGGGGGCCATCGTGGCCTCGGTGCACCCCCGCAAGGGTGCCGCCCGTCGCTGCGGTGTGTGCTCACGTCGCTGCGCCTGGTATGACCGGGGCGAGGGACGACGGCGATGGAGGACGCTTGACCTGGGTGCCATCCCAGCCTACTTGGAGGCCGACGCCCCGAGGGTCTCCTGCCCCACCCACGGGGTGGTGGTCGTCGCCTTCCCCTGGGCGCGCCACCGGGCTCGCCATACCAGGGACTTCGAGGATCAGGTGGCCTGGCTGGCCGCTCAGTGTTCTCGCTCGGCGGTGGAGGAACTGATGCGCATCGCCTGGCGCACGGTGGGGGCCATCGCGGCCCGGGTCGTCGCCGATGCCCACGGTCGGGCCGATCCGCTTGATGGTCTGCGCCGCATCGGCATCGACGAGATCGCTTACAAGAAGGGCCACCGGTATCTGGTCGTGATCGTCGATCACGGGAGCGGCCGGCTGATCTGGGCGGCGCCGGGCCGGGACAAGGCCACCTTGAACCGGTTCTTCGACACCCTCGGCAAGAGCCGATGTGCCCGGCTGAGGGAGGTGTCAGCCGACGGGGCGGAGTGGATCGCCACCGTGGTCCGCTCCCGCTGCTTGAACGCCCGGCTGGCCATGGACGCCTTTCATGTGGTGCAGTGGGCCACCGACGCGCTCGACGAGGTCCGACGCGAGGTGTGGAACGCCGCCCGACGCGACGGCGGCGACCAGGCGCTGGCCGAGCGGCTCAAGGGGTGCCGGTATGCGCTGTGGAAGAACCCGGAGCACTTGACCGGCCGCCAGCGGGGCAAGCTGCACTGGGTGGCCGTCACCAGCCGAACGCAAACCGAGTTCGCTAGACACCGTTGTCCGGCTTCTGGGCGGTCGTGGCGAGTTCGTTGTGGGAGAAGGCTTGTTGGGCTTGGGTGATGGGCGGCGGTCACCGTCAGTCGGTCCGCCGTCGAGCGGGATGCGCAGGCGGATCTCGACCTGCCAGCCGGTGACCCGGACTTGTTCGACGACGAGGCGGATGAGACGTTGGCGTCCGTCGAAGTCGAGTCGGTCTAGGCCGGCCGCGCTCGTTGCGGCGAAGTCGCCTAGACGCTGGCGCAGCCGGTTCCGGCCGGCGAGGTCGTGGTGTCGTGCGGTGAGCTCGGCGTGCTCGGCTTCGAGTTTGGCCCGGCGGGCGGCGACTTCTTTGGCGCGGCGGTTGAGCTCGGCCGCGGTGATGAGGTCGGCCTGGTAGAGGTCGGCGATTCGCCGGCGTTCGGCGTCGGCGGCGTCGACACGGCGGGTGAGCTTGGCGAGCTGGGCGATGAGGATGTCGTCGTCGGAGGGTGCGTCTCGCCCGGCGAGCGCGCTTTCGCCGGCGACGAGCACGTCGGGTCGGGTGAGCACGGCTCGGATCTGGTCGAACACGAAGACGTCGAGCTCGTCGGCGCGGATGCGCCGTTCGGTGCAGCGTTTGTCCTGCCCGCCGGCCTTGATCGGGTCGTGGTTCGAGCAGCAGTAGTAGCGGTTGGTCTTTCCGTTGGACGAGGGCATGGGCTGGACGTAGGCCTTCACGCCGCAGCGCCCGCACACCACCAGGCCTCGCAGCAGCCACAGCCCGGGTGTCGTCTTGCGCGGCGAGAACACCGAGTTGTCCCGGGCGGCGGCTTGGGCGGCGGCGAAGAACTCGTCGCTGACGATGGCAGGCACAGCGACGTGAACCCATTCTTGCTCGGGGCGTGCCCGCCGGCTGGTGCGGCCACCGGGTGCGGGCACGTACTCGTGGCGGTACCAGGCCGCCTTGCCCGCGAAGGTGGGGTTGTTGATCAGCCCGTTGATCGTCGAGCTGGCCCACAACGCCTTGCCGGTTGGGGTGGGGACGCCGTCTTCGTAGAGGTGGCGGATGATCTGGCGCAGCGAGGTCCCCGACGTGTACTCGGCGAAAATCCGTCGCACGACGACTGCTTCGGGCTCGTAGACCTCGAGGCGGGCGGGGCCGGCGTCGGAGCGAGCGACCCGCCGATACCCGTAGGGCACCTTCCAGAAGATCGCTTCTCCGGCTCGCACCCGATACAGCTTGCCCCGCCGGTAGCGTTCCGCGATTTTGGCCCGCTCGTACTCAGAGATCACGCCTTGCATCTGGATCAGCAGCCGCGCCTGAGGGTCGTCGTCGATCGGCGGCGAGTCGGTGAAGACCATAGGCACGCCCAGGCGGGTCAGCTCGTCGATGATCAACACCTGGTAGGGGAACGAGCGGGCCAGACGGTCCGGTGACAGGCACCACACCGCCTCGAACGCGCCGCCCTCGGCGGCGTCGCGCAGGGCGTCGAGGCCGGGGCGGTCCAGGCGGGCCCCCGAGTAGCCCTCGTCGGCGTAGGTGGCGACAATCTCATGCCCGGCGGCCGTGGTGCGCGCCACGAGCACCTCGAGCTGGGAGCCGATGGTGCCCCGGGCGGCCTGGGACTCGCTCGACACCCGGGCATACAGCGCGACCCTCATCGTTGTCTCCCCTCGGAACGGGCCCGGGCAGGTTGACGTGGCGGAGACTCGGGGGCTGGCGGTGCAACAGCCGGGGAGGGCAGACCCACCTCGACAAGGTCGGCCACGGCGACCGGCAACAGGCAGCTCGGACAAAGACCGCCGATGCCCACGCGGGACATGAACGTCCGGCAGTCCACGCATCTTTGCTCGCCAAGCGACCTGGCCCCACACGAACCACACTCATAGACGGTGATCGGCCGACGGGGCCGGCCGGGGCCGGGGACCGCGACCGGAGCGGCGGCCGGTTGGCGGCGGCGGCGCCACGCGATCTTGCGGCATTCCCCGCAGTACAGCCTGCGGCCGTTCGGCGTGAAGCGCTGCCCGCAGACCGGGCACGGGATTGTCGCGGTGTCGTCGCCCGACGGGAGTTCAGCCTTCACCGTCGCCTCCTTCGGCTGGGGCGGCGTCGTCTTGTCAGCCTCGCCGGCGCCCCGGCCGCTTTCGTCGCGCGGTCGTCGCGCCACGGCGTTGCCGATCCGGCTCACCGCAGCCCATCCTCGCACGCCGTCGAGCCAAGCCGCTCGGGGTCGTCAGCCCACCCCAACAACAACGCGTAGCCGGCGGCCAGCGACTGGGTGCGCGGATCCTCATACGGGGACCAGGCAGGCCGGGTGGCGCCGACCAGGCAGGCCACGAACACCGGCAGGGTGGCGGGCCGGGCGATGAGCCCAGCCAGCCCGACCCGCGCGAAGCGGGCCGCCGCCGGGGTGGCAGGGGTCAAGCCCGCCAGCGCGGCAGCCCGCAACGCCTCGTAATCGCCTTGGGCAGGCTCACCCACCGGCCAGAACCGGTTCACCGCCGCCTCGCCTTCTCGACCGTACGCGGATGCAACAAGACCCCAAAGCGCGCCTGCACCTCCCGGGCTAGCTCCGCCCCCGACGCGTCGCCCGACGCCTGGGCCAGAAAGCCGACGATCTCCTCGCTCATCTTGAGCGGGCCACGACGCCCGGGCCGATCGTCGAGCAGCCCGGCCATACCCCGATCGGCGAACGCCGCCTCCACCAGATAGAAGCTGGGCCGTGAATAGCCGTGCGTCGCCGCCGTGGTGGTCACGTTCACCCCATCCACCACGTGGGCGCGCAACATCTCGTACTTCACCTGCACCTTGTCGACAGCGAAGAAGAACGGGTTCCCACCCACGAAGACCGGTGCTGTCACCGCCTCCGGTCTCGGGTGTACCAAGCCTGCGACCTCCAGCGACGCCCGACGGCTCTGATGGCTCATCGTACACCTCCTGCCGCCGCTCGATCGACGACGGCGCCAAGTATGTAAGACGATTACCACCGAACGTGTGCGGACCCCCCATCCACCTCGAACCTCTCGCCCTATGATACCTTTGAACTACAAGAAATACTCGATCAGACCGTGGATCGGTTGCGCTCTTCTTGGCTGACATCAAGGTGTACACCACTAGACAGTTCCATCCCTCCGCCGCAACGGACGGCGCTCCCTGCGAGTGTGCTGCACCTGCAAATACAGCCCGCTCCCGGTCGCATCACACCGAAGCGTGGTGCGAAACGCCAGGTTTGCGTTCGGCTGGTGCGCTCGGGAATCACCCACTTACTCGGTCGTCCCGGACGGGAGGCCCTCAACGTGGGCCCGTGGTTGACATGCCGCTGCCACCGGGCGCCCCCACGTCGAGGATGACCAACATCCCCGGCTCGATGCCGTACCACCCCTGCCACCCCGGTCGAGCTGCTCAGTTCGGGTGCGGGGGGCGTGCTCGAAAAGCAGCTTGGCGGTGTTCACGGTGGCGATACCAGAGTCGGCCGCCAGTGTCCGGGCCGCGGTCTCGGCCACCGCCAACCCCAGCACCGCACCCCCAGCCGCCTGCCACACCCCGGCCACCGTGGCCATGGTGTGGGTCTTGCCGGTCCCGGCCGGGCCGACCAGCGCCTCCACCCGCCGTCCCGAGGTCAGCACCTGGCGGGCCGCTTCGGCCTGGTCGACACCCA
>DATLUM010000026.1 GCA_035533095.1 Acidimicrobiales bacterium
CCCGCGCACCGAGGTGAAGGCGGGCGACCAGATGTTCCTCACCGTCGACACCGAGCGCCTCCACTTCTTCGACCCGAGCTCGGGCAAGTCCGTCTCGGAGTGAACGCCCCTAGCCCCGGCGTTCGCCCGGGTTGAGCAGGCCGGTGACGGGCGACGACGCCTGGGCGTTCCTGGTCTTACCTTGCGATTAAACCTTCCCGCCCTTCGGCGTCGGGGCTTGCGCGCTCCAGCCCTCGGCTGACTCGACGATGAGAAGCGACAGCATCTCGAGCTCGGCGAGGAGGGTGCGGATCTGTTTGGCGTTGTCGAACCAGGCCTCGTAGCGCTCCTTCTGCTCTCTCGTGAGCAGCCGGGTGACGGTCTTGCCGTTGACCTTGCGAGTCCACTGGTAGTAGGGGCCGTGCAGCTGCGGCGGGTCTGCCGTGCAGCGACAGCCCGGCTTCTTGCAGCAGATCCGCCGCTCGAGGATCGTGCCCGGGAGCGCGAAGTCGCTCGCGCCGAGCTTGGCGACGATCCGCTCCTTGGCCCGGCGGTCCTTGGGGTTCGGCCGTGGCATGGACACCTCCTGTCGCAGTCTGGCCGATGATCCACCACTTCGAGTAGCTACAGTAGGACACTGTAGCCCACGGCATGCCGGACGGGCGGGGAGGGTGACGTGGGCGATGGATCGGCTGAGGACGAGCGCGAGGCGACCCTCGTCCGGTTCCGGCGGGAGCTGTACTCGTGCTTCACTCGGTGGGGCGACGCGCTCTTCGAGCTGTGCGACGCTGTGCTCTGCTCGCCCTCCCCGGTGTCCTCGGTCCCCTCGCTCAGCCTGGAGCCGGTGTTCCGACGAAGCCACGGCAGCCTCTACAAGGCCCTCGCGCTCGGTCGGGTCGACGAGGACAAGCTGCGCAGGCTCCTCGTCGCCAACCGGCCGCCTGCCTGGCCCGCCGTCTTCGCTGTCGACGCCTCGACCTTCGATCGCTGCGACGCCGAGACGAGCCCCGAGCGTGGCTTTCACTACTCGGCGTCCAAGCACTCGGCCGGACAGCCGATCGTGGCGGGATGGTCCTACCAGTGGATCTGCCAGCTCGACTGGGCAGCCGACTCTTGGACCGCTCCGCTCGACGCGATGCGCATCGCGCCACACATGGACGCGACGACGGCCACGATCGACCAGGTCCGACGCCTCGTCGACCTGCTTCCAGGCGACGGCCGGGTCCCGCTGCTCGTCTTCGACGCCGGCTATGACGGGATCGCCCTCGGCGCGGGGCTCGCCGACGTGCGTGCCGAGGTGCTCGTGCGTATCAGCTCGTCACGGGTCTTCCATCCCGACCCCGCTCCCCGGGCGCCTGGCGCCATCGGGCGGCCGCGACGCCACGGGGCACGGTTCGTGTGTTCGGACCCCGCGACCTGGACGAGGCCAGACGCCGAGCTCACCACCTGCGACCCCCGCTACGGCAACGTACGCGTTGCGGCCTGGCACGACCTGCACCCGAAGCTGCACGGCCGGGGGCGCTGGGCCGACCACGACCTGCCACCGATCATCCGCGGCAGCGTCATCCGGGTGGACGTCGAGCACCTGCCACGACCGACCGGACGGGCGCTGAAGACGCTCTGGCTGTGGTGGTCCGGTCCGGGCACCCCCGATCTCGACCTGTGCTGGCGTGCCTACCTGCGGCGCTTCGACATCGAGCACACCTACCGGTTCGCGAAGTCCACGCTCGGCTGGACGACGCCGGCCATCCGCACGCCCGAGCAGGCAGATCGCTGGACCTTCCTCGTCGTCGCGGCCCACACCGAGCTGCGGCTGGCCCGCGGTCTCGTCGCCGACCTGCGCCTGCCCTGGGAGCGGCCGCGCGACCCGTCGCTGCTGACCCCGGCAAGGGTCCGCAGAGGGTTTCGTCGGCTGCGTACGACGATCGGCACGCCCGCCGGCCCACCGAAATCCCAGACACCCGGCCCCGGGCGTCCGAGAGGAACCCGAAGACCGCCACGAGCCCGCTATCCGGCGGTCAAGAAGGCCGCCTGAGCAGGTTCGGAGGTTTAATCCCAAGCTAAGAGGCCGCGCGGATAGGCAGATAGTTCTCTGAACAGGCCATTCGCGCAGAAATAGACCATCCACCGGTCGTGTGTTTGTCCCGAGTTTCATGTCGGGTGCACCCAAACGCCAACGACCAGTGGAGGTCGCCACCCATCATGCGCGCGTTCGATCCCGAAGTGAAAGCAATCGTCTGGCAGGCG
>DATLUM010000027.1 GCA_035533095.1 Acidimicrobiales bacterium
GCATCGCCACGGAGGATCGAGTACATCCGCTGGATGGTCGTAATCACCACGCGCGACGGTTTGTCTATCGCGTTCGACTGGAGGAGCTGGACGTTGTACAGCTCGGTGAACTTGCGACCGTCGTCGGGCGTCGTGAAGGCCTGGAACTCCTTGAGCGTCTGGCGTCCGAGGTTGGCCCGGTCCACGAGGAACAGAATGCGGCTTGCGTCGGCGTGCTTGATCAGGCGGTACGAGACGAACGCGGCGAGCATTGTCTTGCCGGAGCCAGTTGCCATCTGGATGAGCGCCCGGGGCCGAAAGTGCTGGAGCGACACTTCGAGGTTCTTGACCGCGTCGTCCTTGGGAGGCCACAGCCCTGATAGATCCGCCGGGGGCATCTCGCGCAGTCGGCCACGGAGTGTCGCCCGTTCGATCCCACCCCACTCCATCCAGACGCGGACCCATTCTGCGAGCGTTTCAGGCCGATGGAACGAGAACACCTGCCGGCTGGCCGGCTCGGGGTCGAAGGCGTTCGTAAACCTGGTCTCTACGCCGGTCGACTCGTAGGCGAAGGCAAGCGGCTTGGTGAGCGCTGGAACGTTGTCCGGCAGGCCCGCCGTGTACTTCGCCGACTGCCACTCGACTCCCGTCAGCGTCGACCCGGCCTTCTTAGCCTCGATGACTCCGACCGCTTTCCGGTCGACGAACAACAGGTAGTCGGCATCGCCGTGACCCGGCGCCATCGGGAACTCACGGACCGCCACACCGCGACCAGCGCCCAGGTTCATCTGCTTATGGCGCTGCACTACCCAGCCCGCCGCCGTGAGCTTCTGATCGATCTCCACACGCGCCCGCGCCTCTGGACCGAGGTAGTCGCTCGGCTCAGGCATTGGCGGCTTCAGAGGGACCTTGGGCATGGGCGCGTCACGAGCAGTCACGCCACGCAGCGCGCCGTCGCTATCCCCATTCTGGACGTTTCAGTCCTCTGATGTCCCTGATCGTACGAGACTGTGCCGATCCATCCGGTAGAAGATCCGGTAGAAGTCGGGAGAAACTGAAGGGGCCTCGGCGACCGAGACCCCTTCTGACCAGCACTTTCTTAGTGGCGGGGGTTGGATTTGAACCAACGACCTTCGGGTTATGAGCCCGACGAGCTACCAGACTGCTCCACCCCGCGGCGGTTCAGACACGATACCACCGCATCGCCAAGGAGCGCATCGGCGGCAACCGCCCCTGAACAACACGAGGCTGAGAAACGCCTCGTCGCTACCGGGCTGAGCTGCAAGCGGGGTACCAAGCCAGACTGGCACTACCGTTGCGCCTTTCCTCGTCCGTTTGTGAACCCGAGAATGGTCAATCCCACACGAGACGAACTGGACGCTGCCGAGGGCAGGACAGTGCCCGACGTCATTACGGGCGACCTGTCCGTGCTGTTCTGCGGGGTGAATCCGGGGCTCTGGTCAGCCGCGGTGGGCCACCACTTCGCACGACCGGGCAACAGGTTCTGGAAGTCGCTTTATCTCTCCGGCTTCACCGACCGCCTTCTGACCCCGGAGGAGGGCCGAGAACTGCTCCGCTCAGGCCTCGGCGTCACCAACCTGGTCGACCGGGCGACGAGATCGGCAAACGAGCTGACCCGCGCGCACCTGCGCGAAGGCGCGGAGCGGCTAGCCCGCAAAGTTGTCAGATGGCGCCCGCTGTGCGTCGCGGTGCTCGGGATGAGCGCCTACCGGACCGCGTTCGACCGCCCCGCCGCCCGGCTGGGACTTCAGCCAGAGGACCTGGAGACGGCAAAGCTCTGGCTGCTGCCCAACCCGAGCGGGCTTCAGGCGCGGTATCAGATCGCGGACATCGTCGAGCAAATGCACGAACTCCGCTCGTACGTCTCCAACGGGATCCGCCCGCGAGCACCCGGCGGCGGCAAGCCGTAGCGTCAGCGAGATGGACACGCACGGAACGGCCAGGCGGGTCCTGGACGACCTCGACCGCGACGGGTACTCCATCATCGAGGGCTACCTCGACCCGGCCGACGTGGCGGCCAAGCGGGCCGATCTGCACCGCATCCTGGACGCGGTACCCACCGGGCGAAACGACTTCGAGGGCTACTCCACCCGGCGCATCTACGCCCTGTTCGCCAAGACCCGCGCGGGCCGCCGAGCCGTGATGCCTGCCGGGTCACTGATGATCTACCTGGGTGGCCTGCTGCACGGCGGTGGAGCGAACCGAACCGACCGCCCTCGCCTCGGGGTGATCCTGGAATACTGCGCCGGCTGGCTGCGCCCCCAGGAGAACCACGTACTCGGCGTTCCCAAGCAGATCGTCCAAGACCTCCCCAGGCGCCTGCAGGAGCTCCTCGGCTACAACGTCATCGGGTTGCTCGGCAACGTCGACGGCCGCCATCCACTCAAATACCTCGACGACAATCGACCGCTTCGCCACGCGGTGATCGACCCCTGAAGATCACACTGTCCGGATGCTGATGAACAGCGTCTTCGACTCAAGTGCCGCTGATGTCGACTCGTGCCTGGCCGCCGCTGCCCAGTGGCACGACGACGGTGATCCCACCGCTCGGCCCGACGAGGATGGGCTCGGTCTTTGTCCCCTCAGGTCCGGCGATGGTGACGGTGAGCTGCGAGCCCGGCTGGTACTGGTCGGGAGTGGTGACGGTCGCGGTGCCGCTGCCGGAGAATTCGAACCCCGACGGTGTGCCGTCGGTGAGCGAGCTGAACTCCTGCGCGGCCGCCCGGCCCATCGAGACGCTGTAGCCCCACTGCGACCAGTCCTTGTCGATCGACATGTAGGAGATGACAGTCGGGTCCTTTGGATTGGCGAAGTCGGCCATCATCATCGGCACGTAGGCGCGCAGGTCCCGGGCCCAGTAGGGCCAGCTGTGGGTGCCGTAGACGTAGTCGTCGTAGTAGGACGGGATGCCCTCGGCGACGAGATGCTGGTGGAAGTGCTCGGTCGACTGGTACACGGCACCCTCGAGCGCCGAGGCCTCGGGGTTGGGCGTGGTGTCGTACGGCCCGTCGATGCCCTCACCCGTCCACAGGTCGATGCTCATGCCGCGCAGGTTGGTGATCAACGTTGCGGGGTCGTGTCCCTCCCAGTTGATCTGGTCGGTCACCGGGTTGCCCAGCTCGGAGAAGGGCGGGACGCGATCGTCACCGACCTCGATCGCCTCGATCACCCCGATCGCGCCGGCGAAGACCTCGGGGTCGCGCTCGATCTCTGGCGCCCCGGAGAAGGACGCCATCGAGACGAACATGTCCGGGTGCCGCGCGGCCATCTCCCCGGAGCCGTAGCCACCTTGAGAAAGACCGGCCACCGCGCGCCCGTCACGGTTGGCGATCGTGTTCAGGTTCGTGTCCACCCAGGGGATGAGCGAGTCGATGAGGTAGTCCTCGAACTGGGATGGACCGTGGGTGGTGGTCTGGTCCACCCAGTTGGTGAACCAGAAACCGCCGTCGCCGTTGAACCCGCAGTCCGGCATCACGGTGATCAGCTTGTAAGGGGCGGTGGTCTGCTCCGCGCCGCCGGATTCGACCCAGTCCGACGCCTGCCCGCTGGTGCCGTGGAACAGGTAGAGAACCGGGTAGCGCTCGGTAGGGTCGTTCCCGTATCCCACGGGCAACAGGATCCGGATGTTGACCGGCCGGCCGAGGTCGGGGGACAGCACCTGGACGCTGTAATCGCGGTCGTCGACGCGGGTCACGCCAAGCACGTGAAGTCCCTCGCCGCCGGCAAACGACGGGCCCGCCGGCGCGCTAACCGCCGGAGCGGTGATGGCCGGCACGGCAGGCAGCGCCAAAGCCACGCACGCCGCCGCCACAACCGCGCGCCGACGCCCAAACGGAATGGATCGGGATAAAAGCCGCGGCACGTCAACAGCATTCCACCTCGTGGATGCGCCGGCCAGTTCGGATTTTGAGGGACAATCCTGTTTTGTGGGACACAGCCGTCATCTGATGACGTCTCCGTCCCACAAAACGGAACCGTCCCACAGAAAACCGTGAGCGAGCGAAGGAGACCGGTGACCTCCACCTTGGATCGAGACTCGAAGCCCGTCGGGGTAAGCGACGAGCGTTTCGACGTCCGCCGGTTCATGTCGCCTCTCGCCGGCGGCCTCCCCGGAGCCGCGAACGTCATCATGCAGCTGAGCTGGCCGGCCGTCGGCTACGGGGTCCTGGAGAGCCGGGTCGATTCGGGTAGCGCGATGAAGCACCCGATCAAGCGGGGCCGCACCACCTTCACCTACCTGGCGGTCGCTCTGCTCGGCGACGACGAGGACCGGCGGCGGTTCCGTTCGGCGGTCAACGGCCAGCACGCGCAGGTGTACTCGACCGAAGAAAGCCCGGTGGCTTACAGAGCCATGGACCCGAAGCTGCAACTCTGGGTGGCGGCCTGCCTGTACTACGGGCTGGTGGATCTGACCGAGCGGCTCCACGGCCCCCTCGACGACGCCACCGCGGACCGGCTCTTCAGCTATTCGGCTCGGCTCGGCACGACGCTCCAGGTTCGGCCGCACATGTGGCCGGCGGACCGCGGCGCCTTCCGCTCGTACTGGGAGGAGTCGCTCGCGCAAGTGCACATCGACGCCGTCATGCGCGAGTACCTGCTCGGTCTCGTCGAGCTCAAGAACCTGCCGCGGCCGTTCCAACTCCTCTTCGCCGGCAACAACCTGTTCTGGACCAAGGGTTTCCTTCCGCCGCTGTTCAGGGAGGAGATGGGCTTCACCTGGTCGGGCAGCGACGAGGAGAAGTTCACCCGGACGTTGCGCAGGATCGGCCGTTTGGAGAGACCGATACCTCCGGCGTTGAAGGCCCTGCCCTTCAGCCTCCTGCTCGCCGACATGCGCCGGCGGGTCAGGGCCGGCCGGCCGCTCGTATAGGTGCAGGGTTTCGATTGCCTGCTGTGAGCGGCGCGAAGCGGTGGAACCGCCTCGACACCGACGAGCGGCGGAGCCAGATACTCGAGGTTGCCCAGCGCCTGTTCTCTCAGCGACCTTACGGGCAGGTCTCGACGATCGAGATCGCAGACGCCGCCGGCGTCACACGCGGCCTCGTCCACCACTACTTCGGCACCAAGCGCCAGCTGTACCTCGAGGCCGTCAGGGAGCTGGTCCGGCTCCCGATCGGTGAGCTGTTCGACTCGATGGTCGCGCTCACCACCGGCGGCAGGGTGCTCTCCTGGGAGGAGAGCGTCGACGCCTGGATGGACCTGGTCGAGCAGAACCGCGAGCCGTGGCTGCTGGCGATCGACGCCGGAGAGACCGGCCAGGACCAGACGATGCACGAGATCCTGTTCCAGGTGCGCGACCGGACTGCTTCACAGGTGATGCTGGTCCTCGGTCTCGACGACGAGCACCACCCGGAGATCCGGTCACTCGTTCTCGCCTACGGCCGCTTCGCCGAAGAGGTCACGAGGGAATGGCTGGACCGCCGGCGCATCAGCCGCGAGCAGGCGCGCACGTTTCTGCTGGGTTCGCTTCCGCTGATGGTGGAGCACCTGCTTCCCGAAGCGCTCAGGCCGCCGTTTCGTCCTGCGGCTCGCGAGGGCTGAGCTGAAGAGGCGCGACTCTTCTCAGCGGGGGGACCGCCAGCGACCCCCAACCGCGGCATGAACCGCGCCGGGTCTGCCGCTCAGACCATGGGCTCCGAGCCGACCTCTGGGTGCGCTCGCATGTACTCGACGAGGCGACCGGCGTAGGTGGCGAGTGGCGGGACAGCGATCCCAGAGGCCTCGAGATCGGCCGTGGTGTTCGTGGTCAGGAACCAGGTCGGGTCTGCGAAGTAATCGACCAGTTCAGGCGGCATTCGCATCAACCGGCGTACTCCCGGCACGTAGCGGATGGCCGCCTTGGCCAGTCGGCGAGGCAACGGGACGCGGATCACCCGTCGGCCGGTCGCCTCGGCGAGGACATCGACCATGGCAGCAACGGTAAGCGGGTGGGGATCGGCCAGGGCGTACGTCCGACCGGCGGACTGTGGAAGGCCGGACAGGTAGGCGGCGGCGGCGACCACGAAGTCGCGTGGGACGACGTTCACCGAGGTCAGGCTGGGATCACCTATCACCGGTAGCACCGCGATGCGAGGCTGGCGGAGCAGGAGTTGCAGGGCGAAATACGGCCCGTCGTACTTCTGGGTTTCGCCCGTCCGGCTGTCGCCCACCGCGATCGACGGCCGGTAGATGGTGGCTGCCAGGCCCTCGACCATTCGCCGGCGCACCTCCACCTCGGCGAGGTGCTTGGTGGCCTCGTAGTGATTTTGGAACGGCGCGCCCACCTCGAGATCCTCCTCACTGAACGGGCCCGGGTAGCGGCCGCTCACGTAGCAGGTGCTGAAGTAGTGGAACCGGCGGAGCCGCTCGCAGTGGACTGCAGCGTCGAGGACATTTCGCGTGCCGTCGACGTTCACCCGCATGGCCAGTTCGGGCTCAACGGTCAGGTCGTAAACAGCCGCCAGGTGCCAAATCTCGGTTGCGGTCGACCATATTCCGGCGCCGTCGTTCTCGGAGAGCCCGAGCCCGGCAACCGTGATGTCACCCGCAACCAGGCTGATCCGGCCCCCCAGGGACTCGTCTTCGGCGACGAGCTCCTTCACACGCAGCTCGGCGGCGGGCTGGTACTTCGGCTGCACCAGGCAGACGGCTGCCTCTCCGGTTCGAGCCATGATCCGGGGCAACAGAGCGCTGCCGAGGAAACCCGGGAATCCGGTCATGAAGATCGTCATGTCCCTCCCTTTGATGCGTCAGGTACGACAGTTCGGATGGTAAGTAGCGGGCGGACTGCAGCCCAGGGCCGTTGGTCCCCAAAACTCGAAAACTGCCGATCGGCCCTTGTCGACCGCACCTTTTGGGAACACGCTGGCCCTGTGGGCCGATGCTGAGCGCCCACAAGCGAGGAGGAGGACGGGCATGATTACTGCGCGAGACACGTCGCCCCACCTCGGGCAGGCCGGGCTGGGGCCACGGGTGACGGGGGACATGCTCGAGCGTCTGGCCGGGCGGGTGATTACAGGTGGTCCCCGCGACCCACTCGAGGTCCACATGCCGGCCAGCGGGGACCCGTTCGCCCGGGTACCCAGGTGCACACCCGACGACGTGGTGTCCGCCGCAGCACGGGCGCGGGCAGCCCAAGGCGCATGGGCCGAGGTCCCGGTGCCCGATCGGGGGGAGATTCTCCTGCGCTTTGCGACGCTGGTCCTCGATCGTCAGGACGAAGGGCTGGACCTCATCCAGCTCGAGAGCGGAAAAGCCCGCCGGCACGCGTTCGAGGAAATCATCGACGTGGCCCAGGTCGGCCGCTACTACGCACGGACGGCGCCACGCCTGTTAGGCCCGCATCGAAAGGCGGGCGCTATCCCCGGCCTGACCCAAACCTGGGAATACCACCATCCGAAAGGGGTGATCGGGATCATCTCGCCGTGGAACTATCCGCTAACCCTCGGGGTGACGGATGCGCTGCCCGCGCTGGTGGCGGGGAACGCAGTAGTCGCCAAGCCCGACCAGCAGACGCCGTTCACTGCCCTGTGGGCCGCGGACCTGCTCGAGGAGGCGGGTCTGCCGCCGGGCGTTCTGCAGGTCGTGACCGGCACCGGAGCTGAGCTCGGTGATGCAATCGTCGACAACAGCGACTTCGTCATGTTCACGGGGAGCACGCGGGTCGGCCGTACCGTCGCCGCCAGGGCAGCCCACCGGCTGGTCGACTTTTCCATGGAGCTTGGCGGAAAGAACGCCATCCTCATCCTCGACGACGCCGAACTGAGAAAGGCCGTGCCCGGCGCCATCCGGGCGGCGTTCTCGAATACGGGACAGCT
>DATLUM010000028.1 GCA_035533095.1 Acidimicrobiales bacterium
CAGCGGTCTTCGGCGCCGTGTGCGTAGGCTCGCTGTGGTCGAAGCGACCGCTGATCTTCCGCTTCGCCCTTGAGTTCATGGGAGCCGACACGCCCAAAGGACGTGATTTCGCCGATCGGTGGCGCTATCCCGGTTTCCGCCACGCCTTCCGGGTCACCACGGTGGTCTGGGGTCTGGCTTTCCTCGCCGAGGCCGCCGCACAGGCCGCCATCGTCGAGTCAGCGTCGACGGGCACCGCCAAGGCCACGTCCACCGTGATGCCCTGGGTTGTCGCCGCCGTCGTGGTCGCCTGGAACGTCCCCTACGCCAAGCGTGGTCAGCTCATGGGTGAGCTTGCAGCCGACGCGGCTCGCGCCCGCGGTGAGACGCGCCCGACCATGCCGTCCTTGACCATATGGGTCGCCGTCTTGGCGTCCGTTGAGGGTGTGAAGGTCGGCACCCGCGCATGAGGTGCGCGGGTTGAGGGTCCAGGAGTGGCCTGGACCCCGACCGCAATCATGGGGGTGCCGACATGACACAGGTTCGCAGCTGGGCTGGTTTGGATGTGCACGCGGCGAAGGTGCTCGCGGTGACGGTTGACGCGGTGTCGGGTGAGCTTCGCTCGCGGACACTGACCGGCCGCACGAGCGAGGTGGTCGAGTTCTGCGGTTCGTTGCCCGGGCCGACACGCGTGGCGTATGAGGCGGGGCCGACAGGGTTCGGGCTCGCGCGGGCGCTCGGGGCAGCCGGGGTGGGGTGCGTGGTCGCCGCGCCGGGCAAGATCGAGCGTCCCGCGCAGGACCGTGTGAAGACTGACCGTCGTGACGCGGAGCGCTTGGTGCGGTTGTTGATGGTCGGGGGCTTGTATCCGGTCAGGGTGCCGAGCACCGAGGAAGAGGCGCTGCGGGACCTCGTCCGGGCACGCGAGGACGTTCGTGGCGATCTGATGCGCGCACGCCACCGGATGAGCAAGTTGCTGTTGCGTCACGAGATCGTCTTCGAGGGCCCCGGCTCTAACTGGACGACTCGTCACCGCGAGTGGCTCGGGCGCCTGGAGCTCGACGAGCGGGGCGCGCAGGTCACGCTGCTTGACTATCTCGGCGCGATCGACGCGCTGATCGTGCGCCGCGACACGCTCGAGGCGGGGATCGGCGAGATGGTGCCCGGCTCGCCGTGGGCGCAGACCGTCGCCCGGCTGCGCTGCCTGCGCGGGATGGACACGCTCAGCGCGGTCGGGCTGTGCGCGGAGATCGGCGACTGGCAGCGCTTTGAGCGCGCGGGGCAGCTGATGAGCTACGTCGGGCTGGTCCCCAGCGAGGACAGTTCCGGGGAGCGTCGCCGTCAAGGCTCGATCACCAAGACCGGCTCCCGTCACGCCCGCCGGCTCCTCGTCGAGGCCGCCTGGCACTACCGCAGAGCACCCACCAAGGGTCAAGCGCTCAAGCGCCGCCAAGACGGCCAGGACGCACACATCATCGCGCTCTCCTGGAAGGCTCAGCAACGTCTGCACCGCACATGGCGACGCCTGGACTCAGAGCGCGGCAAGCGACGCACGATCGTCGCGGTCGCTGTCGCGCGAGAACTCGCCGGGTTCTGCTGGGCGATCGCGAACACAGACTGACCGGCCCTGCACCACGTCGGTCAAGGAGGCGGCGGGAGGAACCTGGCCACCACGCGCGAGAGCACCCGCGATCCGGCTATGAGCAACCCCCACACGCACGGGGGCGACGCTCGATCCTAGACCGAAGTTCCCCCTGGCGTGATGGCGGATTTCGCCGGATTTGCTGGTGGTTGCTGGGTTTTTGGAGAGTCTTGCGTGTTCGGGTCGTGTCTACGCGGTGACGGGGGCGTGCCGGGCGAGCTGGTGTGCGTGGGCTTGGAGGGGCGTCGGCTGGGCGAGCTTCTCGAACGTCGCGCTGGAGCCGGCGAGGCGGATCGTGTTGCGGGTCTGGGTCGCGAGCTCGGCGAGCAGGGTCTGGTAGCTGTGCGCGGGCTGTTCGGTGCTCGTGCGCTTGGTCTGCGCCTTTGCCTGGGCGGCGGGTGAGCGGACGGCCTTGGCGACGGGGTCGGGGTTCACGGGTCGGTCCTCGTCTGTGAACAGCAGCGGCTTCCACGCGGCCTTCAGGTGCCAGGTGAGGTGATAGGCGAGCATGCAGATCAGGACGTGCGCCTTGACCCTGTCCTGGAGGTGGTGGTGGATCGGTCGGATCCGCAGGTCGGGCCCCTTGATCGACCCGAACGCTCGCTCTGCCTGCTCGAGGTTCTTGTAGGCGCGCACGACGCCGTCGGTCTGAAGGAGGGCCCGGGCGAGGCTGGTGCGCAGGATGTAGAAACCGTCGAGCGCGGCCTCCGCCGCGATCTGCTCGGCCTTGCGGGCATAGGTGAAGGTGCTCTGCCCGATCGTGATCTCGAAGTGCTTCTTCATCCGGTGGCGCTTTAGCGCTGGGCCGACGGCCAGGCCGATCTGATCGGCACCCCGAAGCGTGCCGTGCGTGACGCGGTGAGCGATCGCCGCGAGATCGGTCTCGGTCGCGTCCAACAGCTCGTCGCGCTTGCGGGCGCGCTGGGCGGCGACGAGCGGGTTGCGGCAGACGATCAGCCGCTCGCCGGGGAAGTCCTCGGGGGCGGCGATCTCGCCGAGGTTCTGCTCGTCAAACAGCGAGGGCTGAAAGGTCCCCGAACGGGCGAGCCGCTTGATCGTCGGGGCCTTCAGCGCGGTGATCCAGTCGACGCCCTCGGTCCCTGAGAGCAGGTCGATGTTCGCCTTGGTGACCATCCCGCGGTCGGCCACGACGACGATCCGCTCCAGGCCGAAGCGGTCCTTGAGCTTTTTGACCTGTGACGGGAGCGTCTTATCGTCGTGGGTCTCGCCGCTGAAGACCTCGATCGCGACCGGTCGTCCGTCCGTGTCGCACAGCAGCCCGTAGACGATCTGCGGCAGGCCGCGCTTGCCGTCCCGGGAGTAGCCGAGTTTGCCCAGCGGGCAGGTTCGTCCCTCGAAGTAGCTCGATGACACGTCGTAGAGCACCATCTCCCCATCCTTGAGGTGACGGCGCGCGAGCCGATCCTCGATCCGCTCCTGGCGATCAAACAGCCAGTCCATCGCCCCGTAGAACTCGTCCTCCTCCGCGCCGGTGACGCCCAGCTCCCGGGCGAGCGTGCACTGCTCAAGCGCCCTGACCAGCCCAAGCTTTGACACCGGTGAGATCACGCGCCCCACGATCATCGCCATGCACAGATCGCGCTGGGGGCTCGGGCGGGGGTCGAGCAGCCCGGGGAGGCCCAGGCGCCCGGCCATCGCCAGCGCGGCGTCGACGTGTCCGGCCGGGAGCGAGCGCTCGATCTCGAACGCGTCCTTGGCGCCCATCAGCGTCTCGCCCGCCAGCACCCGGCGGATCGCGTCGATCGCCTCGGCCGGCAGGTGCGAGAGGTTCGCGAGCGTCTGCTTCTTGACCTTGCCGTCCTCACGATATGAGCGGCGCAGCAGCGTCGAGGTGTACACCGCCTCCCCGGACCTCCGTTTGTTCGTGACTACATGCATCGCACCAGCGGATCTAGCAGGACGAGCCATGAACAGATCATACACCATCCCCGGTACGATTGTCGTGACTACACCACAACGTGACGAAAAGGCCGAAATCCCCGTCGCTACAGGGATTCCGGCCTCACACCGGCCGACTACAGGGGGAACTTCGGCCTAGACAGCGGGCTCTCACGACGAAACCCGGTCCTGCGGTACCCAACCCGCGCATATCAGCCTGACCGCGCGTCGCGCACCCGCCAGGCCCGCCGCCCCCTTGACCGACCAGGATGCCCGCCCCGCCGCGGGCATCCGGTGCTGGGCACTTGATGTCATGAAAGGGGTGGGCCTCTGAGCCGTCCGGTGCCTGAGGCGTATACCTCGGGTGCTGGTCAAACCTCGAACTCTCTGGAGGCCCACATCATGAATTCTGTCGGTATCGATCTACATCGCAACCGCTCGCACATCGCGGTCATCGACGAGCAAGGCGAGCTGTCGCTTTCGCGGCGCATCGTCAACGACCGCGAGACGTTCCTGGAGCTGCTCGGCGACCTGGACGGCGAGTCGCAGATCGCAGTTGAGGCGACCTACGGCTGGGAGTGGCTCGCCGAGCTCTTGGAGGACGCCGGTTATGACATCCATCTCGCTCATCCGCTGCGCACTAGGGCGATCGCCGCGGCGAGGGTGAAGACCGACGCGGTCGACGCGAAGACCCTGGCGCACCTGTTGCGCGCCGACCTGTTGCCCGAGGCGTATGTCGCTCCCAGGGAGCTGCGTGACGTGCGCGAGCTGTTGCGTCACCGCATCGCGTTGACCAGGATGCGCTCAGCGATCAAGAACCGTGTGCACGCGATCCTCGCCAAGCACGGCATCACCCGCCAGCACTCGGACCTGTTCGGCAAGGGCGGCCGGGAGTTCCTCGCCCAGCTGCAGTTGCGTGACGCTCCACGCCGGCGCCTGGACAGCCTGATGTCACTGGTCGAGGACTTCGACCGCGAGATCACCGAGACCACCAAGGAGATCGACCAGCGCGCAAAGGCCGACGATCGCGTCGATGTGCTGACGCAGATCCGTGGCGTTGGGCGCTACACCGCGATGCTGATCATCGCCGA
This sequence comes from Acidimicrobiales bacterium, assembly GCA_035533095.1. Lineage (NCBI taxonomy): Bacteria > Bacillati > Actinomycetota > Acidimicrobiia > Acidimicrobiales > Acidimicrobiales bacterium. The sequence continues at coordinate 4,612 of DATLUM010000028.1, forward strand.
GGTCGGCGAGATCGGACGCTTCCCCGACGCGCGGCATCTCTGCGCGTGGGCTGGACTCACACCGACCGTCCGAAGCTCGGACGGCAAAGCACGCCTCGGGCACATCTCCCATCAAGGATCACCAGCGCTGCGCTGGGCGCTCGTCGAGGCCGCGCAGAAGTGCACCACTGGTGGCGGGCCGCTACGCGAGCAGTTCGAGCGGATCACGAAGCGTCGCGGACGCAAGGTCGCGAAGGTCGCTGTGGCCCGCCAGATCCTGACCCTCAGCTACTACGGCCTGCGCGACGGAGAGATCCGTTGCCTGGCGCGCCGCAGCCGGGCGAGCGCGAAAGAGAAGCTGGCGGTGGCAGCATGACCACCGCCGCGCACGCTACGGCGTCGGGCTTGCGTCCCCGGCCCAGGCGCGAGCGGAACGCTCGGGCGAGCTCGTTGTTTGTCATGGCCTCGCTCAAATAGGACGGCCGATCACTTGATTGAGCCCCCGAGCCCCGCAAGACACTCTGGTCCGCCCAGCGCGACCGAATGGATGACTGGAGCACTTCCGTGACCGGAACGCCGAAAGCGAACCGGACCCCGACAACCAGGGGCCCGTGACCCCGTTGACAAACCCACCCCTTTCATGGATGACAAACCGACGTCCATATCAGCCGACCGGATCGAGCAGAGCAACGCCCAAGAGGCCAGCATCACCCGTGAGCAAGCCGCGATCCCCCGCGACACCGCGCTTGAGCAAGCCCCCGACCAAAGCTCCGATCGCGACACCGACCGTAGCGTCGCGGAGGCCGAGCGAAGCGTCGATACCGGGGTCGGGCCCGACGCCCCCCAAATCGGCCCCGACCCCGTGCCGCCGGACACCGAGCAAGACCTCAAAGCCGATCGCGACCGAAACGAGGAACGCTCATCCGACCCGCCGTCGAACACCGCTGAGCAAGACAACGACCGCGACCT
>DATLUM010000029.1 GCA_035533095.1 Acidimicrobiales bacterium
AGCCAATACACCTCGCGGGAGTTCCGCGCGCTCCTGGAAGCCCACGGCGCCCTCCAGTCCCTGTCCCGCCCCCGGCAGTGCTGGGACAATGCGGTGGCGGAGAGCTTCTTCGCGACGCTCAAGGAGGAGCTCGTGCACCGCACCACGTTCCCCACGCGGGCAGCCGCACGCCGGGCCATCTTCGAGTTCATCGAGGTCTTCTACAACCGCTGCCGGCTGCACTCGACGCTCAACTACCGCACCCCAGCCGAGTACGAGGAGGAGCGCAGGCACCCAGGCAAGGCTCAGGCGGCATAGTCAAGCTGTCCGTCGAACCGGGGCAAGGCCAAGCGAGCGGACGCGGGTGGTGGATCGCTCTGTCGCTCGCGGTCCGTTCGGGCCGCCCGCCGTCTGCCGACGAGGTCCGTGGCCGGCGACAGCAGGCTCCGGCAGGTTGTGGCGGGGCGTGCCGGCCGGTTGCGCCGTCGGCGACCCGAGCTGTATATGTGTGCCATGACCCGTGATGAGCTGCTCCTGACCGCACTCCTCGGTGGCGACGCATCGACGGTCGTCCTCGCCGTGGCCGCCGGACGCTCCGAGCGCGCGGCCCGCTACGGGCTGAGGCACCTCGTCAAGACCGGTCTCGTCTGGAGCCCGGAGCGCGGCCGCTGGCGACTCAGCGAGGCCGGACGGGCCATCGCCGCCACCATCACTCAGCCCCCAGCGGCCCCGGCCGAGACGCTCGCTCCGGACGCGGCGGACTACGCCAGCACTAACCCGCAGGCGGCAGTTACGCACTCGAGCGACGCACAGACGGCATCCGCTGCGGGGGGCGCGTGGAGCGTCCCCGCGTGGCTCTGGGCGCTCGGAGCGATCGTCCTGGGCGCCGTCGCGCTCGTGTCGTTGGTCGCTCGGCCGCCGACCGACGCTGCACCGGAGCCCCCGTCGCCTGCGCCGCTCCCCGGTGGCTGGCCGTACACTGACTGGCAGACCTGGGTCCCGTAGGCGAGAGCGCTTCACGGGGCGCTCCGAAACGGGAGCTGCGCCGCGGCGCATGTTCCGTGCGGCGGAGGCACCTTGCTCGGGCTGCGCCAGAACGGGGTCTCTTCGTGGCTCGCCCGGCCTTCCGCGGTCCTTCTCAGCCGCGCGCTCTTCGCCCGAAGTGCCTCCCTCAGGGTGTGCAGGAGACCACCGACCACACATTCCTCGACAGCGCCCTCATCACGCCACCACGCTGCAAGGAGGAACGGACGGCCACGTGCTTGACACCCTCTCCACACTCGGTGCCATGGATGTGAAACCCGTCAACCTGAGCGACGCGCTCGGATCGTTCGACGATGTCTACAGCCCACGGATCGTGGCCCACCTGAATGACTACGACGTGAAGATCGCCCATACCAAGGGCGAGCACGTCTGGCACGTCCACGCTGAGACCGACGAGTTCTTCCTGGTCCTCGAAGGCCGCTTCGATGTCGCAATGCGCGAGGCCGATGGCACCGAGCACACCGTCGCGCTGCGGAAGGGCGATACGTTCGTCGTGCCCAAGGGCACCGAGCACAGGCCGTCCTCATCGGGTGGGGCGATCCTCATGTTCGAGCCGTCGGGGACCTCGACGACCGGGGACCGCCATGAGGGAGCGATCCCGGACTACGTCGACAGCACCCCGGGCCACGCGTTGACGTGACCCGGCTCTCCGCCGCGTCCTGTCGGCTCGGCCGATGATTGCATGACCCGCAACGCCGATCCGGCGACGGCTGGTCGCAGCGTCCGTCGTAGTGCCCGCAACTTCGCTCGACCATAGGGGATCGAACCAACGTCACCCAGCCTCCGCTTGACCTGGCGAGCACGGGCGGCGTTCGACACAACGTCGCGATGGAGCTGATGGAGCCCTCGGACCCGTCCCGAAAGAGGACCTTCTGGTACGCCGCAGACTGCTCGATGCGGCGATCGCTGCAGTCTCCCGGTCAGGAGCCAACGTTGTGGAGGTGCTCCCGGGCGTGGCCCGCGGCCATATCGCGAAAGCCGAGAGGGGGTCATGCCCGCGGGAGTGATTTGGCGCATCCCAAGAGGCGCTGGAACCCTCAGGGTCTGCTGAGCTGAGCATGCCCCGGGCCCAGTCACCCGGGCCCTGCTCAGGCCATCATGCCTACGGCGACTCGGATGCAGGACAACCGTCCTGCTGGTGGAGGATCATCAGGCGTCATGACAGCCGACTCCAAGCAGCTCCTGATCACCGGTGTGAGCTCCGGTCTCGGCCGCGCTTTCGCCCTCTAGGCAGTGCGCGTCGGCCACCGCGTCGTCGGTACGGTCAGGACTCCTGAGGCGGCCGCCGCGTTCGAGGCCGGCGGAGACGAACAGGGCCACGGCGATCCTACTCGATGTCACCGATGAGCAGGCAGTTCTGGCGGCGATCGCACAGGTCGAGCAGAACCAAGGCCCAATCGACGTGCTCATCGCAAGTGCGGGCTACGGGCACGAGGGACTCTTCGAGGAGTCCACGATGGCCGATCTGCGCCGGCAGTTCGAAGTCAACGTCTTCGGGACTGTGGCGGTGATCCGGGCAGTCCTGCCCGGTATGCGTCAGAGGCGGTCCGGCGCCACATCCTCGCCGTGACCTCCATCGGCGGTCTCACGACCTCTCCTAGCCTGTCCTTCTACCACGGCAGCAAGTACGCCATGGAGGGGATCCTCGAGTCGTTGGGCAAGGAGGTGGCGCCCCTGGGCATCTACGTGACCGCCATCGAGCCCGGACCATTCCGGACGGACTGGTCCGGGCGCTCGATGGAGCACAGCTCACGCACCATCCACGACTACGACGAGTTCTATGAGCCCATCCGCGAGGCCCGAGCCCGGTACGACGGCCAGCAACCCGGCGATCCTGACAAGGCCGCCGCGGCCGTGCTGAGAATCATCGATGCCGACGATCCCCCCAGGCATCTGCTGCTCGGTGCCGACGCGATGACGGCTCTGGCGGCGAGTCGAGAGGCGTTCGACCG
>DATLUM010000030.1 GCA_035533095.1 Acidimicrobiales bacterium
TCGTAGAGGTCGCGGAAGTAGCGCTCCGCGTCAGGGGTCATCCCCGGCAGGGAGTCCCCGCTGCCCACCAGCGAAGCGAACATGTCCCGCTGGGGGGTGACCACTTTCCGCATCGAGATGAGCGACCGCTTCATGTCGAACAGGCGTCCGAGCTGCTCCTCCGTGGGACGCTCGAGGATCTCGTCCTCGAGCTCGTCAATCTTGTCGTCGAGGTTGGACAGGACCGGGAAGTAGCCGTCCACGAGAGTGTCCACGACCCTGTAGAGGAGCATCACGTGATCGGCTGCCGTACCCGACCGCCGGGCGAGGCGCTCTGCGAGCCCGGAGAAATCCGGGCAGGGCTGGTGGTGCACGGTCACGAGGAAGCTCTCGGTGTAGAAGCAGTGCACCTCGGCCAGACGCGCTTCGGCGGTAGCCCCGTACACGACGAGCAGGGCGAAGTCTTCGTACATGTCGATCTTCGGGCGCTGGCCGAAGTGCTCCGCGTCCTCCACGGCAAGGGGGTGGAAGTGGAACGTGTCGCTGAGCAGAGCGACGACCTCGTCGTCGACCCCCTCGATATCAGCCCAGAAGTGGGTGCCGGACTCCATGAGTCGATTGATGTTGGCGACATCGAGGTGCTCGGCTTTGCCGTCGACGGTGATCAGGTGGCCTTCCATGGCCGCCATTGTGCCGCCGGGCGCCTCCGGGGAGGTGGTCCCTCCGGGTCACGCGCGCGCGGGTAGCCCCAGCTCCCTCGCGATCAGCATCCGCTGAACCTCCGACGTCCCTTCGCCGATCTCGAGGATCTTGGCGTCGCGGTAGAACCGGCCGACGGGAGTCTCGTTCATGAACCCGTATCCACCGAAGATCTGGGTGGCCTCCCTGGCGTTGACCATCGCGGCATCCGACGCGACGAGCTTGGCGATGGCAGCTTCCTTCTTGAACGGCTTCCCTGCTTCGAGGCGTGCAGCGGCGTCGCGGTACGCGAGCCTCGCCACGTGGGTGCGGGCTTCCATGTCGGCGATCTTGAACTGGAGAACCTGGTACTCGGAGATCTTGTGGCCGAACGCCTCGCGTTCATCGACGTAGCGCAGGCATTCGTCCACGCAGCCCTGCGCGAGTCCCACCGACAGGGCGGCGATGGCAATGCGCCCCTCATCGAGTGTCCGCAGGAACTGCGCGTACCCGCGCCCGCGCTCGCCGAGGAGGTTCGATTCCGGAACCCGGCAGTCCGTGAAGGAGAGCTCCCGGGTGTCGGACGCGAGCCACCCCACCTTCGAGTACTTCTTCGAGACCGAGAACCCCGGCGTGCCCGACGGGACGATGATCGCTGAGATCTCCGGCCGCCCGCGCCCATCCTTGCCGGTCACTGCAGTGACCGTCACGAGGGCCGTGATGTCGGTGCCGGAGTTCGTGATGAACGACTTCGTCCCGTTGATCACCCATTGGCCGCCGTCGAGCGTGGCGGTCGTGCGGGTGGCGCCGGCATCGGTCCCTCCGCCGGGCTCCGTGAGCCCGAACGCGCCGAGCGCACGGCCGGAGCAGAGGGCGGGGAGCCACCGCTGGCGCTGTTCCTCTGTGCCGAACCGGAATATCGGCATGGCACCCAGCCCGACGCCTGCCTCCAGGGTGATGGCGACCGACGAGTCGACCCTTGCGAGCTCCTCCAGCGAAAGGCAGAAAGTGGTGTAATCGCCCCCCATCCCGCCGTACTCCTCCGGGAACGGCAACCCGAACAGGCCCATCTCGCCCATCTTCCCGACGATCGTGTAGGGGAACTCTTCGCGCTCGTAGATCTCAGCGATGACGGGCGAGATCTCGGTCCGCGCGAACCGTTCGACGGTCGCGCGAAACGCCTCTTGTTCAGGTGAGAGATCCATCACGGCTCTTCTAGCGCGTCTTCAAGGGCGGGTGCGCCGCCGGCGAGGGCCTGCACGACGCGCGACGGGCTCGGCCTGCCGAGCTTCTGGGCCATCCACGAGCTGGTCGCGACGAGCGATTCGAGGTCGACACCGGTGTCGATGCCGAGCCCGTGGAGCATCCAGACCAGGTCCTCCGTAGCGAGGTTCCCAGTGGCGCTGTCCGCGTATGGGCAACCTCCCAAACCACCCGCCGAAGCGTCGACGGTGGCCACCCCTGCTTCGAGAGCGGCGAGCGTGTTGGCGAGCGCCTGGCCGTAGGTGTCGTGGAAGTGCACGGCGAGCTGTCCGGTTGCGATGCCAGCCGACCCGAGACCGTCCAGCAAGTCGTGGACCTGCCCCGGCGTCGCCACCCCGATGGTGTCACCGACGCTCAACTCGTCGCATCCCATCTCCATCAACCGTTTGCAGACACCGACGACCTGACCAGGCTCGACGGGCCCTTCCCAGGGGTCGCCGAAGCACATCGACACGTAGCAGCGAACCCACATCCCGTTCGACTTCGCCGAAGCCACAACGGGTTCGAACATGCGAAGCGACTCGTCGACGCTGCGATTGAGGTTTCGCCGGGCGAAGCTCTCGGTTGCGCTGCCGAACACGGCGATGTGGCTCACCCCGGCGGCGACCGCCCGGTCGAGCCCCGCCTGGTTGGGGACCAGGACCGGCAACCGCAGGCCGGGGCGGACGGGAAGGAGCGGGTACAGCTCGCCGGCGTCCGCGAGCTGAGGCACCCAGCGCGGAGATACGAAGCTGGTGGCCTCGATGGTCGACAGGCCGCTCGACGCCAACCGCTCTATGAACTCCAGCTTCGTGGCGAGGGAGACCGGCGACGCTTCGTTCTGGAGGCCGTCGCGCGGGCCCACCTCGTAGACGCCCACCCGACCGGGCAGGCCGGCGATCGGGTGGGGGTCCGGAGCCCTCATCGATCGTCGCCCGTAGCGAGCTCGGCCAGTGGCTGACCCAGCGCGACGGCTTGCTGCTCGACGACGAGGACCTTCGACACCATCCCGTCCGATGGTGCCGCTACGACGTGTTCCATCTTCATCGCCTCGACGGTGACGATCGGTTCGCCTCGCCGTACGGCCGCGCCCTGCTTGACGTGGACGGCGAGGACGGTGCCGGGCATAGGGCTGGTAACCGCACCACCGGCAGTTGCACGGTGGCGGCTCTCGCCGACGGCGTCATGCAATCGGGTGAGCTCCCAGGACTCGCCTGCCCTGCAGATCCACATCGTGTCCCCTTCGGCGGCGAAGAGATATTGCTCTGCTACGCCGTCGAACTCGATCGACGCTGACGAATCTCCTTCGAGAAAGACTCTCGCCGTGACGGGACCTGAACCCTGCCACGACACGTGGGCACCGGAGAAGGGGTCGCCCGCGACTGACACCTCGATTTCCCGGTCCTCGATTTCCCGGTCGTCGACCGACCACCGGCTGGCTCGCGCGACGGGACCACCGACCCTCCATCCGTCCGGCAAGCTCCAGGGATCGCCGCTCTTCGAAGCCGCGCGCTGGATGGCCTCGGCCACTACCGCCGCTGCGCCTGCAGCCCGGCCGTGGTCGTCGTGGCTCATGAGGCCTGGGGTGACCCTGTCGACCAAGCCGGTGTCGAGGTTGCCGGACACGACATCGCCGTCGGCGAGAAGGCGGTGGAGGAAAGAGACGTTCGTGCGGACCCCGGCGACGGCTGTGGCGCCGAGGGCCCAGCGGAGCCGGGCGAGGGCCTGGTCACGGTCCTCGCCCCAAGCGATCACCTTCGCCAGCATCGGGTCGTAGCTGACGCCGACCTTCGTCCCGACCGAGAGTGCCGAGTCGACCCGCACCCCTTCTCCCTCCGGCTCCCGGAGCAACCGGATGGTTCCGGTCGACGGCAGGAATCCGTTGGCGGGGTCTTCGGCGTACACCCTCGCTTCGACGGCATGACCGCTCGCCGGAGGTGGGTCACTCCAAGGAAGTCGATCGCCCGACGCCAGCCGGACCTGCCACTCGACGAGGTCGATCCCGCGGACCATCTCGGTCACCGGGTGCTCCACCTGCAGCCGTGTGTTCATCTCCATGAAGAAGAACTCGCCCGGCGTGTCCGCCGAGACGATGAACTCCACCGTGCCGGCGCCGCTGTAGCCGCACGCTTTGGCCACGGCGACGGCTGCGCTCTCCATGGCCGAACGCGTCGCCGCATCGAGAAGAGGAGAGGGCGTCTCCTCGACGATCTTCTGGTGCCGTCTCTGCAGGCTGCACTCGCGCTCACCGAGGGCGAGAACGGCGCCGTGGTTGTCGGCGATCACCTGGATCTCGATGTGACGGGGCCGCGCGACGAATCTCTCCACCAGGAGCGCGCCGTCCCCGAAGGCTGCGACGGCCTCCCTTCTCGCAGCCGCGATCGCTGCCGGCAGTGCCTCCACAGAGTCGACGCGGCGCATGCCTTTGCCCCCGCCTCCCGCCGAGGGCTTGAACAGGACGGGCAGGCCGATCCCGAGCGCCGCCTCGGCGAGCTGGGTGTCGTCGAGCTCTCGGTCCGAGACCCCTGGCACGACCGGCACCCCCGCAGCGGATGCGATGTTCTTGGCGTTGATCTTGTCGCCCATCGCGCGGATCGTCTCCGCGGAGGGCCCGATGAACACGACGCCGGCCTTCGTGCACGCTTCGGCGAGGGCGGGGTTCTCGGAGAGGAAACCGTACCCGGGGTGCAGGGCATCGGCCCCCGAAGCGACAGCCGCGCCGACCACCGCCCCCACGTCGAGATAGCCAGCCGGTCCGCCGATGCGAAAAGCGGCGTCCGCCATGCCGCGGTGCAGGGAATCTTCATCCGCATCGGTGAAGACCGCGACAGAACGTATGCCCATCGATCTCAGGGTGCGGGCCACCCTGACGGAGATCTCACCTCGGTTGGCGACGAGGACGGAGCGGATCGGCACCGTCACATCCTGAACACGCCGTAGCCGACCGGCTCGATCGGAGCGTCTCCCGCCGCCGCGATGGCGAGTCCCAGTACACGTCGGGTGTCTACAGGGTCGATGATCCCGTCGTCCCACAACCTGGCTGTCGCGTAATACGGGTTGCCCTGCTGCTCGTACTGCTCCCGGATCGGCGCTTTGAAGTCCTCGGTCTGCTCGTCGGTCCAGGAGTCGTCGCGGTTTGCGACGGTCGCCAGGACCGACGCTGCCTGCTCCCCGCCCATCACCGATATCCGGGCGTTCGGCCACGTCCACAAGAAGCGCGGCGAGTATGCCCGCCCGCACATCGAATAATTGCCGGCGCCGAAGCTGCCGCCGACGATCACCGTGAACTTGGGCACCCGCGCACAGGCGACAGCGGTGACCATCTTCGCCCCGTGCTTCGCGATGCCTCCCTCTTCGTATTCACGACCGACCATGAAGCCGGTGATGTTCTGCAGGAACACGAGTGGTATCCGCCTCTGGTCGCACAGCTGTATGAAATGCGCGCCCTTCAGCGCCGACTCGCTGAACAGGACACCGTTGTTGGCGACGATCCCGACCGGGTGGCCCCAGATGCGCGCGAACCCGGTGACCAGCGTGGGGCCGTACTCCGGCTTGAACTCCATGAACCTGCTGCCGTCGACGATCCGTCCGATCACCTCGTGAACGTCATACGGGGTGCGGGTGTCGGAGCTCACGACGCCGTAGAGCTCGCCGGGATCGAGCCGCGGCTCTTCGACGGGGCCCGTGCTCCACGCCGGGACCGGAGGCGGCGGGAGCGTCGCCACTATCGCCCGCACCATGGCGAGTGCCTCGCGGTCGTCGGCGGCGAGGTGATCCGTGACCCCCGAACGCCTGGCATGCAACTCGCCACCCCCGAGCTCCTCCGCGGTCACCACCTCGCCGGTCGCGGCCTTCACCAGGGGAGGGCCCCCGAGGAAAATGGTGCCCTGGTTGGCGACGATGACGTTCTCGTCGCTCATCGCCGGCACGTATGCACCCCCCGCGGTGCAGGACCCGAGCACGGCGGAAACCTGCGCGATCCCCGCTGCCGACAGGTTCGCCTGGTTGTAGAAGATCCTGCCGAAGTGGTCCCGGTCGGGGAACACCTCGTCCTGGGCGGGCAGGAAAGCGCCGCCGGAATCGACCAGGTAGATGCACGGCAGGCGGTTCTGCCGGGCAACCTCCTGCGCTCTCAGGTGCTTCTTCACGGTCATGGGGTAGTACGTGCCGCCCTTGACCGTCGCGTCGTTGGCCACGATCACGCAGCGGCGCCCGGACACGACCCCCACCCCGGTTATCAAGCCGGCCGCCGGGCAGCCGTCGTCGTACATGCCGCCCGCCGCGAGGGGCGACAGTTCCAGGAAGGGTGTCCCAGGGTCGAGCAAGACCTCCACCCGGTCCCGGGGTAGCAGCTTGCCGCGCGCCGTGTGGCGCTCCCGGGCGGCGTTCGGGCCGCCCAGCGATGCGGAATGGAGGCGCCGGCGCAGTTCGCCGGCCAGCGCCGCGTGGTGTTCGTGGTTGTGCTGGAACGACCGCGATCTCGTGTCTACCGCGCTGCTCAGCATCGGGGACTCCCGCTGTGGCGCGGCGGCATGAGTGGCCATGCCAGGGATGATAGGAGGAGGGCAGGGGTCGGCTGGGGTGGCGGGCGGCTCCGTCCAGGTAGTTTCGTGGTGACAGGAAGCCCAGATCGGGGGACAGTTGTACGCACGCCGCCACGCCCAGGAGAACCCGGACCAACCCGCCATCGTGATGGCAGGAACCGGGGCGGTGACCACGTTCGGGGAATACGAGGAGCGATGCAACCAGGTCACGCACCTCCTGCGGTCGGCCGGCCTCAACCGCGGTGACCACGTCTCGGTCCTGATGGAGAACTGCCCGCAGATACTCGAGATACAGGGGGCGGCTGAGCGGATCGGGCTCTACTACACCCTCGTCAACTCGCACCTGTCACCCGACGAAGTCGCGTACATAGTCACCGATTCCTGCTCGAGGGTGTTCTTCAGCTCCGTGGCCAAGAGCGAAATTGCCGAGGCGGCCGCCGAGCAGTGCCCGAAAGTCGAGCGGCTTTTCATGGCGGGCGCAGACATCGCCCGGGGCAGGTGGGAGCCCTACGAGGACGCGATCGCGGCCTTTCCCGTGGACCCGGTCCCGGACGAAGCGATGGGCTCGGCGATGCTCTACTCGTCGGGCACCACCGGGCACCCGAAGGGGATCATCAGGCCATTGCCCGAGGGAACGCCCGAAGAGCAACCCGACCAGACCTCTTACTTCCGGTTCGTGTGGGGCCTCAGGGACAACATGGTGTACCTGAATCCCGCACCGCTGTATCACTCGGCACCCCAGCGCAGCGTGTCTCTCGCACTTTCGATGGGGTCGACGTCGGTGGTGATGGAGCGCTTCGACCCGGAGGACTGGCTTCGCCTGGTAGAGCGGTACCGGGTAACCCATTGCCAGATGGTCCCCACCATGTTCACGAGGCTGCTCCGGCTGCCTGAAGACGTCCGCCTCCGCTACGACACCTCGTCGCTGGAACGCATCATCCACGCAGCTGCGCCGTGCCCGGTGCCGATCAAGAAGGCGATGATCGAATGGCTGGGGCCGATCCTCAACGAGTACTACGCGGCCACCGAGGGCAACGGCATGACGTTCTGCGAGTCGAGGGAGTGGCTGGAGCACCCGGGCACCGTCGGGCGCTGCCTGTTGGGAGAGATGCACATCCTCGACGAGGAGGGCAACGAATGCCCCACTGGTGTGGACGGCACCGTCTGGTTCAAGGGGGCGACCAACTTCGAATACTTCAACGATCCCGCAAAGACGGCCGAGAACCGCTCGGCGGACGGGCAGATGAGCACGGTCGGGGACGTCGGCCATGTCGACGAAGAGGGCTACCTGTACCTGACCGACCGCAAGACCTACATGATCATCTCGGGAGGGGTCAACATCTACCCGCAGGAGACGGAGAACCTCCTGTCCACCCACCCCAAGGTCCTCGACGTCGCCGTGATCGGAGTACCCAACGACGACCTCGGGGAGGAGGTCAAAGCGGTCGTTCAACTGGTGGACCCCGCCGAGGCAGGTCCCGAGACGGAAGCCGAGCTGATCCGCTTCTGCCGGGAGCACGTGGCCCACTTCAAGTGCCCACGTTCGGTCGATTTCGTCGACGAGCTTCCGCGGCTGCCCACCGGCAAGCTCTACAAGCGCCTGCTCAGGGACAAGTACTGGGAGGGTCATCGGTCCTCGATCGTGTGACTCCCATACGCTGGGGGGCATGGCCAGCGCATTGACGGGGGTCAGGGCGTTTCTGACCGGGCGTGACCCGAGGGCTACGACCCGCCACCGCGACGTACAGGGCGGTGGATCGAGGGCAGCCGTCCTCGGCGCCGGCGACGGGCTGCTGACCAACGTCTCGCTGGTGCTGGGCGTCGCCGGAGCGTCAGCGGGCGCGTCGACGGTGCGGCTGGCCGGGGTCGCCGGACTCCTGGCCGGGGCATTCTCCATGGCCGCGGGGGAGCTCATCTCGGTCCGGGCACAGCAGGAGCTGACCCAGCGGGAACTCGAGGTGGAGCGCCAGGAGCTCAGGGACGAGCCGGAGGCGGAGCGCCGGGAGCTGGCGGGCATGTTCCGGGCGCGAGGGCTCTCGGCGGAAGAGGCCGACGTGGTCTCGCGGATCCTCTCGACCAACCACGCCGTGGCTCTCGACACCCACGCCCGCATGGAACTGGGCATCGATCCGAACGCCTCGGGGGCGGCGGAGCGCGCGGCGGTCCTGTCGTTTCTGTCCTTCTCGCTGGGGGCGATCCTCCCACTGCTGCCGTGGTTCTTCACGCGTGGAGCAGCGGCCGTCGTGGGGTCGATCGTCATCGGAGCGCTTGCCGCGCTCACGCTGGGAGCACTCATCGGCGCGTTGGCCGGGAGGAGCATTCCGCGGACGGCACTCCGCCAGATCGTCGTCGCGGCGATCGCAGCCGGGGTGACGTACGGGGTCGGCCACCTCTTGGGAGTGTCCGCGACGTGACGGACGTTCGCAGCGCGCCGGCGGGCATGTTGAGACGCGGCGAGCTGCGCCTCGGCGAGTTGCTGGCCGAAGGCGGAGAAGGCCGGGTGTTCGCGCTGCCACTCCAACCCCACCTCGTCTTCAAGGAGTACCAGCATCCTTTCTCCCGCGACCATCTCCGGGACCTCGTCTCCTGGCCCGAAGGAGGCGACCAGCTTCTGGCCGAGCGAGTCCGGGCGTGCGCTTCCTGGCCGACCGCCGTGGTTGAAGCCCAGTCCCCGCGCGGCGCAAGCGCCGCCCTCTCCCTGGCCGAGGGTGTGGTGATGCCGAGAGCGCCCCGGCGCTTCGCGCTGCGCCACCGCGACGGCGTCACCCGGCTGGCCACACTCAGTTACCTGACAGCCGACCCTGCCTACCGGGAGGTCGCGTACGGGATCGAGCTCCCCGCGGCGTTCACCCCGGAGCGGCTGGGAATCGTGTACGCGCTGGCGCGGCTGCTCGAAGCCTTCGAGAAGCTGCAACCAGCGGTGGGCCACGGCGACCTGTCCGCCAAGAACGTCCTGTGGTCCCTGCAACGAGGTCCCGAGGTATTCGTCATCGACTGTGACAACTGCGAGCGATTCGGCCCCGATGGCGAACCGGGAAGCCAGGAAGGGCGCCGCCGCGCAATGACACCGAACTGGGACGACCCGGCGGTGGCACCTGGAAGCAATCCGGGGCTCGAGGCGGACCGGTACTCGTTGGCGCTGATCTTCCTCCGCGTGGCCGGCGCAGCGAACTTCCCCGTGCAGGCTCGCCAGAGACAGGGGCAGGCGATAACGATCGAATTCCCCGTTCCGCGCGGGTATGCCAGCGAGGTCCTGCTCGGACCGGCTGCGCCGCTGTGGGACATGTGCTCGCGGGGTCTGAGCCTCAGTGACCCCGGCGGGAGGCCGCCGGCGAGCGCGTGGGTTGCAGAGCTCGAAGCGGTTCTCGACGCGGTTGGGGCCGCAGGCTTGATGCGTGCAGTGTGGGCGACTCAGGACGGCGGCCCTACCCGTGAGCACCGCGTCGCTCCGGCGGGTGGGGGAGCGGATGTGACGATACGCCCGGTCGTTGCGCCGCCGCGTCCAGCGCCTCCCCGTCGCCTCGTCGCTGCTACTGCCCCGGCACGCAGCAATGCGCAACCTTTGCCGGTGCCTCAAACGGCGTACCCGCTCTTCCATGAAGCGACCTCGCCACCCGCGGTGAGCCGGCAATTCGCCGACGGCGTGGTGATCGCCTTGCGGTGGTGGCTCGGCGCGCACCGGGTTCTGTTGCGTCCGGCGACCGGGGCGCGAGCCGGCCGCCACTGGGGCGGTCAGCTCGCCCTGTGCGCGGCGGTGGACCTTGCGGGCGCGGCGGTCGCTCTTTTCATTGTTGCCATGGCTACAGCACCGGTGCTCGGTATATGACGGGTAGCGTGGCGGCGAGATGAGCTCCGTGAATGTCGGCGTCGAGGAGCGCTACGCCGTCTTCCCCTTCTACCTCTGCCTGGACGTCTCCGCCTCCATGGCCGGAGCGCCGATCGACAGCGTCAACAGGGAGCTGCCCCTCCTGCGTTCGAGCGTCGGCGAGGATCCCGCCATCGCGGAGGTCATCCGCTTCGGGATCGTCACGTTCAGCGACGTCGCACACACGGCGCTCCCTCTCTGCGACCTGAGCCTCGTCGAAGCGGTGCCCGAGCTCGCAGCGCAGGGCCGCACGTCCTACTCAGCTGCGTTCGACCACCTCCGCAGGATCATCGAGGATGACTACAACACCGGCAGGGCGGGCGGCGACAAGTGGTATCGCCCCGCGGTCGTGTTCGTCTCCGACGGGAGACCCACCGATGATCCAGAGCGTTGGCGCGCAGCGCTTGGCCGCCTCGCGGATCCCAGCTGGCGGCGGCGGCCGAACATCCTCGCCTTCGGGTTCGGCGATGCCGACCCGTCGATCCTCGCCGAGGTGGTCGGATCCCAGCCGAACCGGGCCTTCGTCGCCGATGAGGGAGCCCCTCCGAGCCGGGTGGTTCCCGAGCTGATGTCCGGTCTCGTCAAGTCCATCGTCAGTTCGTCCGCGAGCGTTTACACCGGATCGGCGCAGCTGGTGGTCCCTGAACTGCCGAGCATGCACGCCATACCGGTCGACCCGCTGGACTGACTCCGTGCGAGACTTTGGGCGCCCGTCGCCTGCGGCGGCCATCGAACCGCCGCTTCGCTCACCGGCAGGCGCGACATCCGCCGGCTACCGCGCCGACGGGGGTGCCACAGGCTGGTGCGTCCTGCGTGCCGCGACCGTCACCGGAGTCGGGCACAGGCTCGCCGGTGAGGGAAACCAGGACTACTACGCATGGGCAGACGCCGGTGCGCGCCTCGCGTTGGCCGTCGCCGACGGGCTTGGGTCGGTCCCGGGCTCGGACTGTGCTGCCCATCTCGCCGCCGGCGCCGCGGTGGCTGCCGCCTGCGATGCGTACGGCACTCCGCTGGATGCAGCGCTCGCCGGCGTCGCGTGCGCCGAGGCGGGGCTTCGCGGCGTGGAGGCAGCGCAGGGTGCCACGACTCTCATCGTCGGCGTCGCCGAGCCCGGGCGAGAGATCGCTCTCGCGCGCGTCGGCGACAGCACCGCCTTCATCGTGACTCCGGGGGCCCAACAGGAGAGCGAGTCGTGGCGCGAGGTGTTCCCCCCGCCTTCCGGCGACGAAGACCTGGTGACCGTCGCGACCGGCGCTCTGACGGCCACCATGGACAGTCCACCGGCGAGTATCGAATCGGTGGAGGTAGAGCTGTTGGACGGGGAGGTGCTCGTCGTCGTCAGCGACGGTGTTGCAGTACCGTGGAGGGACGGTCCGTCAACGGTGGCGCCGGCGATGGCCGAAGGAATCCTCGCAAGACCTTCGCCATTGCAGCTTGCCGGCCTCGCGGACTTCTCCCGGCAGGGGTGCCACGACGACAGGACGATCCTGGCCCTGTGGCTCGCGCGGGACGGCTCACCGCCCGCGGATGAATGAAGGGCATTCGGGTGGTGCCCCATCTCGGCTCAGAGCACGTCTGCGAGAGCCTCGACCCTGGCACCGCTGAGAGCCCATGCCTCCACCACATATCCCCCGCCCGGAATGAGCCCCGCAACGAGGATGGACAGTGTCGTGAAGAAACTCCATCGCATCCGCGCCCGCACGAGGAGCACGAGGATCAGGTAGAGCGTGAACACGCAGCCGTGGGTGAAGCCGACCACCATCAGGGCGGCGGCCCAGGCGCCGGCGAACCTGTAACCCGTGAGGGATACGACCCAGGCGAGGCACAGCACTACGAAGAAGGTCGCCTCCCAGAACGCGACCTTGCGCAGGAGCTTGATCATCCTCACCGGTCACGGAGGGTACTTCGGGTGAACCCTGCTGTCTTCGCAGCGCAGACACGCATTTGACCGTTTCCGCCTCGTACGCTCCGGTACCGGGCTGAGATCTGGTAGCGTTCCCGGCTGGTAAGGGGAGTAGCCCTTCGCCGGTCGATCGACATGCTGGCGTGATGAGCGCCCGGTCACCGGGTCTGCGCTGAGCGGACGGGCGAGACCTTCCGTCTGTGCCATGTCGTCGTGGCCGGGCGGAGGTTCACGACTCTCGCCCGGCAGAAGGATCGCAACGGGTGAACCCCTACGTCGTGTTGATCGCCTTCCCGGTCGTCTTCTTGGGCGAACTGCCGGACAAGACGATGTTCGCCAGTCTCGTCATGGCCACCCGGGGTAAGCCTGGCCAGGTGTGGCTGGGCGCTGCCGGCGCCTTCGCGCTGCACGTCGCGATCGCCACCACCGTCGGGGCAGTGATCTTCTCCTTCCTGCCAGTCCGGGTGGTCGAGGGGATCGTCGCCGTGTTGTTCTTGGCCGGGGCGGGATACGCGTTGTGGTTGGGCGGCCGGGAGAAGGACTCTCGGACCACCGGAGAACCCCCCCGCCACGGAGCTTTGGTCACCGCGTTCGTGGTCATCTTCCTGGCCGAATGGGGTGACCTCACCCAGATGCTCACGGCGAACCTGGCAGCGCACTACCGCTCGACGCTGGCGGTGGCGGTCGGGGCGACGCTGGCCCTGTGGGCGGTCGCAGCTCTGGCGGTTACCGGCGGGCAGGTGCTGCTGCGGTGGGTAAAGGTGGGGACCGTCCGTAAAGTCACCGCGGTCGTGCTGATCGGCCTGGCCGCCTACAGCGCCGGGTCGGCGCTGCGTTGACGAATGCCGAGACGCTTACCACCCGATCCGGACAAAGGGAGACCCATTCCGCTGGTCCCTCATAATCTTCCTGTCTAGACCCTTGCCACCTTGTCCACTTACGGTTACCATCAGCCGCGCCCGGCACCCGCCGGGAGTGACAAGAAAACGGGGGGAGTGGCGACGACGAATCGCCACCATATCGGGAGGGTAGATGTCCATGTTGTCACGACGTAGGCTTATTGGGACCGTCGCGTGCGTCGTCACCATCGCCCTCGGGCTGGCCGGCTGCGGATCGAGCTCGAAGAACACGGCCGGAGGTACGACCAACACCACGACCGGTAACAAGGCGACCGGATCGCCCCTTGTTGTCGGATTGATTTGCTCCTGCAGCGGGAACCCACTCGCGAACAACCTCTCAGAGCGTGTCTACCAGGCCTTCGTCAGCTGGGCGAACGACAACGGCGGGATCGAGGGACATCCGATCCAGCTGATCACAGAAAACGACAACTTCGTTCCGGCCACATCAATCAGCGAGGTGCACACTCTCGTGGCCGACCACATCGTGGCCCTTGTCGACGAGTCGCAGTTCGACATCACCTGGGCGTCGTACATCCAGTCGACCGGAATCCCGGTGATCGGCGCACAGACGGCATCCGAGCCGTTCTTCCAGAACCCGGACTTCTTTGCCGAGGCCATGACCGAGGACGCGCTGTTCACCGCGGTCATCTCGACAGGGAAATCGCAGGGCGCCAAGACCATCGGTGAGCTCTACTGCGCCGAGTCGGTGATCTGCCAGCAGGGGATCGCCCCGTTCAAGGCGGCCGGCCAGGCTTTGGGCGTATCGGTGCCCCTCTTCGCATCGATCTCGGCTACTGCGCCGAGCTACGCCTCGCAGTGCATCGCCGCACAGCAGGCTCACGTAGACGCGCTGTACGTCGCCGACGCGTCGACGGTCATAGCCAGGGTGGCGCAGAACTGCACCCAGCAGGGCTACAAGCCGATGTACCTGATCGACGGTGAGAGCCTGTCCCCGTTCCTGCCGACAACACCGGGGATCAGCGAGAACCTCGCGGCTCCGGTGCCCGGTCTTCCCTACTTCGCGACCGACCAGCCGGTTGTCAAGACGATGGTCGACGCGCTGAACAAGTACGCACCGGGCCTGCAGTCCGACCCCAACTACAACGAGGTGGTGTCCGAGGCTTGGCCGGCGGGGATCATGCTCCAGGCGGCAGCCAAGGCGGGCGGGCTGACATCGAGCACCACTCCCACGGCAACGCTGCTCCAGAACGGGCTGCACTCGTTCAACGGGGAAACCCTCGGCGGCTGGGCGCCGCCGCTGACCTTCAAGGCGGGCCAGGCCAACCCGGTGCACTGCTGGTTCGTCTCGGCGTTGAAGAACGGGGTGTACAGCATGCCTCAGGGCCAAACCCCACAGTGCATGAAATAGCTCGAGTCAGTTGCACTCGCCTCAGTTGACCCGGCCGGCCGTGATCGTTCGCTCTAGCCGACGTTCACGGCCGGAGCTACCGGCCGGCCCATAGAGGAGTTCTTGTCGTGCACGGCTTCTTGCCCTTCATTGTCATCGGGCTGGCGACCGGAGCCGTCTACGGCCTCGGCGGCATGGGCCTGGTCCTCACCTACAAGACGTCGGGGATATTCAACGTCGGCTACGGGGCGGTTGCAGCCGCCGACGTCTTCGTCTTCTATTTCCTTCGCGTCAACGAGGGCCTCTCTTGGCCGCTCACCGCCGCCATCTGCCTGCTGGTGGTGGCTCCGGTACTCGGCTTGCTGCTGGAAGTCCTGGCCCGGTCGCTTCACAACGCGACGGAAACGGTGAAGGTGGTCGCGACAGTCGGCCTCATACTGATCGT
The DNA here is from genome assembly GCA_035533095.1 of Acidimicrobiales bacterium. Taxonomy (NCBI): domain Bacteria; kingdom Bacillati; phylum Actinomycetota; class Acidimicrobiia; order Acidimicrobiales; species Acidimicrobiales bacterium. The sequence goes on from DATLUM010000030.1 coordinate 14,904, forward strand.
GGAGGCGATCGGTTATCTCTGGAATCCGTACCAGGCGCCCACGTTCCCCTACATCCTCCCTCAGTCGACGGTGAGGATGCTCGGGGTCAACGTCACCTGGGCCAACATCATCATCTTCCTCTTCTCGGTGGTCTCCGCAGCCGTCTTGTACTGGTTCTTCCGGTCGGTCCGGCTGGGCGTCGTCATGCGCGGGGTGGTCGACAATCCCGACCTGGTCTCGATGAGCGGCGACGACCCGGTGCTGGTCCGGCGGTGGGCGTGGGTGATCGGAACCGTCTTCGCGGCCGTTGCCGGGCTCATGCTGGCGCCGGCGTTGCCCGTCGACGGCGTGACGCTTCCTACGGCGATCTTCGCCACGTTCGGAGCCGCCGCCATCGGCTATTTCACCAGCCTTCCGTGGACCTTCGTCGGCGGCCTCGTGGTCGGTATCGCCACGGCGATCCTGGACAAGTACTCGGCGAGGGCGGTTTGGATCGGGGGCTTCGCACCGGCCCTGCCGTTCGTAATCCTTTTCCTCGTGCTGATTGTCACCCCCCGCGCCCGGCTCGCGACAAGGCGATTCAGCGCCCAGAGGCGGACCCGGGTCTCGTACCACGCTCCGCTGAGGGTCCGCCTCGTTACCGGCGCTGTGGCGGTAGCGCTGCTGGCCATGGTGCCATCGATGCAGGCCGGGAAGATCGCCATGTGGTCGAACGCTCTGATCACGATGATCCTCTTTCTCTCGCTCGGGCTGCTGGTGCGCCGTTCCGGGCAGATCTCGCTTTGCCAGTTCGCCTTCGCTGCGGTCGGGGCCGCGGCCTTCGGCCACATCGCCTCAGCTCACGTCCCATGGCTGTTCGCCCTGATCCTCGCCACCCTGGTCGCTGTGCCCGTCGGCGCGTTGATCGCCATCCCCGCCATCCGAGTGTCCGGCGTGTTCCTGGCACTCGCCACGCTCGGATTCGGGATCCTGATGGAGCAGGCTCTCTACACCAGGTCCTTCCTGTTCGGCGACACGACCCTCGGCACCAACGACCCCCGCCCACACATTTCCGTCTTCGGGCTCGACCTGTCGAGCGACAAGGGCTTCTACTACCTCCTGCTGCTCATCGTCGTGCTCGTCGTGCTCGTCTACTCGGCCATCGGCAGCGGACGGCTCGGACGGCTCCTCGAGGGCATGGCTGACTCCGAGCTTGCCCTCGAGACCAACGGAGCGAGCTCGAGCACGTTGAAGGTGATCGTCTTCTGCATCTCGGCGGCCATCGCGTCGCTGGCCGGTGCCCTGACCGGGATGCTCTACCAGTACGCGGTCGGGACCTACTTCCCGTCGTTCGGCTCGTTGAGCCTCGTGGCTCTGGTGGTCATCATCACCGTCGGCGACCCGTGGTTCGCCGTGATGGGTTCCATCGGCTACGCGGTGATCCCCGGTTACATATCCGGGAACACGGTCACCTACGTCCTGACCATGCTCTTCGGAGTCGGCGCCATCACCGCCGCGCACGGGACCACAAGGGCGGCGACGATGCCGATGCGAATCCGGGCGGCACTCGACCGGCTCGGGGGCCGGACGACCCCGGAGGCGCTGACTCCGCTGACGGTCGAGGCACCGCCCGGGCCGCGCATTGCCGTCCAGCGCGCCGAGCGGCCCGAGGCCGTTCGAACCGGCTCGGCTCAACCGGGCTCGGCGCCAGAGGGGCTCGAGGTGCGCGACCTCTCCGTCCACTTCGGCGGCGTGAAGGCCGTCAACGGTGTCAGCTTGAGCGCGCCCATGGGCAGGATCACCGGTCTCGTGGGCCCGAACGGGGCCGGCAAGACGACGATCTTCAACGCGTGCAGCGGGCTCAACCGGCCGACCGCCGGCCGAATCTTCCTGCACGGCGCCGAGGTCACCGGGGAGGGACCGGCGGCGCGGGCGCGCAGAGGTCTCGGCCGAACCTTCCAGCGCACCGAGCTCTTCAACAGCCTCACCGTTCGCCAGAACATCGCTCTCGGCCGCGAAGCCCCGATGGCGGGCGTCAACCCGCTGGCCATGGTGTTCGCCTCGCGGGCCGGCGGCCGGCTCGTCGCGGACGCCACCGATGATGCCCTCACCCTGACCGGTACGCGATGGCTCGCCGATGTCCAGGTCGGGCTGCTACCGATCGGGCAGCGCCGGCTGGTCGAGCTTGCGAGAACGCTGGCCGGACCGTTCGACGTGCTCCTGCTGGACGAGCCCTCCTCCGGTCTGGACGGCCGGGAAACCCACCAGTTCGGCCAGGTCCTCCAGACGGTGATAGCGGAGCGGGGCTGCGGCATCCTGCTCGTCGAACACGACATGACACTGGTGCGCGAGGTCTGCGACTACGTCCACGTTCTCGACTTCGGCATCCAGATCTTCGAGGGGACGCCGGAGGAGATGCACGCTTCGGGGGCGGTTCGCGCCGCCTATCTCGGTGACACCGCGGCGGTAGGCGCAGGAAGGGACGCCTACGAGGATGGGCTGCAGTCCATCCCTTCGATGGAGTAGAGGGTCGTGTTGCAACTCGAGTCGGTCAGCGCCGGGTACGGGGATTCGATCGTCCTTCGCGACGTCAACTTCAGCGTGGGCGACGGTGAGGTCGTCGCGCTCCTCGGCCCCAACGGTGCAGGTAAGACGACGCTCCTGCGGACCGCCTCCGGGTTCGTGCGCCCCCGTTCCGGCCGGATCGAGTTCTGCGGCGAGGACCTGACCGGGCGACCCCCGCACGTCTACACACGTCGAGGCGTGTGCCACCTTCCGGAGGGACGCGGCATCTTCCCGACGCTCACCGTGCGGGAGAACCTGGTGATCCAGAGCCGCAAGAAGCTGAGCGAATCGATCGCCGCGGCGGCCGCGCTGTTCCCAGTCCTCGCCAATAGGCTCAGCCAGACCGCCGGAAGCCTCTCCGGCGGCGAACAGCAGATGCTCGCGCTCACCCGCGCGTACCTCGCCGAGCCGAAGCTCGTCGTCGTCGACGAAGCCTCCCTCGGGTTGGCCCCACTGGTGGTGGACAAGATCTACGAGGCCCTCGCCCATCTCGTCGCCGAGGGCATGTCGGTCGTGGTCGTGGAGCAGTACGTGCACCGGGCGTTGGAGCTGGCAACGACGTTGTACATCCTCAGCCGCGGCGAGATCATCCACGTCGGTCCGGCGAAAGAGATCGGCCCGGAGCAGATATACGAGAAATACCTCGGCCTCGAGTAACTGCTGTGCGGATGGGGATTGCACGTGTGATCGTCGCGGCACGCGACGTGCCGGAAGAAGCCTTTTGGAGAGGACGGGCCGAGCTTGCCGACATGGGCTACGAGCTTCTGCCCCAATCGCCGGCGTCTGTCTGGGCCGACCGCGAGATAGCGTTCGTCCTCGAGGGCGATGACCGCGCCGAGCTGACAGCAGAAGCCTTAGCTGCCGCCCGAAGGGCCTACGGCGACGGAGTACGGCCCGGGGTGGCCACCTTCTTGAGCCGGGGCACCGACGCCGACGTTCAAGGCGTGGCGGCCGCGTTCGGGGTGCACGTAGACGTGACCCGCATAGAAGAGGCTGGCGCCGAGGTCGTGCTGGTGGAAGTTTCCGCTGCCGACCTGCAGCGCGTCCCGGAAGGCAAGCTGCACACGGCGCTCGAAGCCGCCCTCAACGCCGAGGTGAGGATCACCAGGCGTGCACCGGGACCGCACGAGTAGTCCCCTTACGGCATCGGGTCGAGCGCGCTACTGGGCGCCGGCACCCAGTCCCACGGTCTGGCGGAGGAAACGGTGCGCCTGCTCGGGCGGCAGCTCCACCTGGAACGGGAGCCACAGCAGGTCGCGGACGCACACGGCCAGCAGGTCGAGGTCGGGGTAGGGACGGAAGGTGCCCTCCGAGACTCCTGACGCGAGAATCGATCGGAGAAGGCTGAACCGCCTCCGGTTCTCCTCGAGGGCGGCGTCGGGCTTGTCCGGAGTCAGGCTCCGCCACCATGTCTTCACGATGTCGTACTCGCTGTGGAACTGCACGCCGGCGAGCGCCATCATCCCGAACAGGCCGTCGAGGCCGTCCGCCGGCGTCTCCGCGCTTGCGACGACCCGCTCGGTGGCGGCCAGCAGCGCCGAGGAGAACCGGTTGACGATGTTGGCGAACAGAGCGTCCTTCGACGGGAAATGTCGGTAGAGGCTCGCCGGCCGCATGCCTGCGGCGTCGGCGACGTCCCGCATGGTCGTGGCGTCGAAACCGCGCCGGGCGAACTCCGCGCGTGCCGCCGCGAGGATCTCCTGCTGACGGCCTTCCGCTCCGCCGTCCGGCATCGCCGACCATTCGCGCGCGATCTCGTCCAGAGCCAGGGCGACGCGACCGGCCTGTTCGCCTCGCGGGTCGGCACCCTCCAGCCAAAGGCCGTCGACCAGCACGGACGTCAGCGTGTCGGCCACCTGCTCCGACGAGGCGTGGGCGGCGAGCTCGCCGGCGATCAACACGCCGTGGTGCAGCGCGAGCGCAAGCAGCCGGAGGTCTACCTCGGGCACGCGCAGCGCGCCCGACTTCGCCGCCCGCTCCACCAGGGCCGTCCATGTGCGCTCGAGCCCGGCGGGCTGCAGCTTGACGAGTTCGCGCAGAAGGCTGGTCGCACTCGACGGTGCGTCGTAAAGGCAGAGCTTTACCGCAGCACGGTGATCCTGGGAGAAAGTCGCCACCTCTCGCGCGAAGGACCGCAGGACGCGGAGAGGCTCGTCCGTCGATGCCAGGCTGCGGGCGGTGATGGCCCGGAGGTCGGGCTCCATGGCCTCGATGAGCTCCACCGCGATGGCCTCTTTGGATTCGAAGTGGTGGTAGAGGCTGCCGGGCAGGATGTGGGCGCCTTCCGCGATCTCGCGCAGGGATGTCGAGACATAGCCGGACTTCGCGAACTGCTCGGCCGCCACCGCCAGGATCTCATCGCGACGGGACTCACCCCGGGCGCTAGCGCTTCGAGCGGTCGAGTTGGGCACGGCGACGAGTATCCCTCACCAGGGCGAACAGAGGTGGGGCCTCGCCCGGCTTCAGCGTGTGCGGGGGAAACCGAGGTCGACCGTGGAACTCGCCGGGTCGGGCCAGCGGCTCGTGACGACCTTGGCTCGTGTGTAGAAGCGGACGCCATCCGGTCCGTACATGTGGGTGTCGCCGAACAGCGAGTCCTTCCAGCCTCCGAAGCTGTAGGAGGCTACGGGCACGGGAATGGGAACGTTGATGCCCACCATTCCGACCTGGCAGTCGAACTGGAACTGGCGGGCGGCGCCGCCGTCACGGGTGAAGATGGCGGTTCCGTTTCCGTATGGGTTGGCGTTGACCAGCTGCAAGGCTTCGTCGTAGGTCTCGACGCGTACGACCGAGACGATCGGCCCGAAGATCTCATCGCGATACACCTGCATGTCTGGCTGGACCCCGTCGACGAGGCTCGGCCCGAGGAAGAAGCCCGATGTCGGCACGTCGTGGTGGCGGCCGTCGACGACCACCTCGGCGCCGGCGGCGCGCCCGGCATCGAGGTAGGAGGCGACGCGCTCGCGGTGCTCGGCGGTGATCAGCGGGCCCATGTCGCTGTCAGGGTCGGATCCCGGACCGACACGCAACTTGGGCAGGCGGGCGGCGATCGCGCCCACCAGCAGGTCTGCGGCGGCGCCGACCGCGACGACGACGGATATGGCCATGCAGCGCTCTCCAGCCGATCCGTAGCCGGCGGACACGGCAGCATCGGCCGCCAGGTCGATATCGGCGTCGGGGAGGACGACCATGTGGTTCTTGGCGCCTCCCAGGGCTTGCACCCGCTTGCCGGCATGGGTGCCGACCTCATAGATGTGCCTGGCTATCGGGGTCGACCCCACAAAGGAGACGGCGGCCACGTCTGGCGCTGCGAGAAGAGCTTCCACCGCCTCGCGGTCACCGTTGACGACGTTGAACACGCCGGCGGGGACGCCCGAGTCTTTCAGCAAATGCGCCAGCAGCAGCGATGTCGAAGGGTCTTTCTCCGACGGCTTCAGCACGAAGGTGTTGCCGCAGGCGAGGGCGTTGGCAAGCATCCACAGCGGCACCATGGCGGGGAAGTTGAACGGAGTGATACCGGCCACCACCCCGAGGGGCTGGCGGATCGAGTAGACGTCCACACCGGTCGACACCTGCTCTGAGTACTCACCCTTGAGCAGCTGCTGGGCCCCGCAGGCGAACTCGACGTTCTCGATGCCCCGTGCCACCTCTCCGAGCGCGTCCGCAGCGGTCTTGCCGTGCTCGGAAGTGATGAGGGCCGCCAGCTCCTTGCGGTTGGCGTCCAGCAGCTCCCTGAAGCGGAAGAGAATGTCACTGCGGCGCGACGACGGCATCGCCCGCCACCCCGGGAACGCCTGGCGTGCGACCTGGACCGCACGGTTCACCTCCTCCTCCGACGCCAGTGAGACCTGTGCCTGCTGTACGCCCGTGGCCGGGTCCCACACCGGTCCGGTCCTGCCGTTACCACCCTCGACCGCCTCGCCCCCGACCCAATGCTCGATACGTCGCATGACCATGAGAGTAGCCACAGCGATGGAAGCGGGCCCGGCGTGTCGTGTCCTTGTACAGCGAGGTGACGCATGGTACGATCACGCGAACAAACATTTGGTTGCGATCCCGCCGAGGGGGTCTTGTGACTTCGCACCCTGACGACAGCATCCCCGTGATCGACGCCAGCGTCCACATATTCTTCGACGGGGCCGCCGATATGCGCTCCTACCTGCAGGAGCCGTTCAAGAGCCGCGGGATTCCCGACTACGAGATGAGCATGTACGGCGCGCCCGGTGGGGAATACGCGCCGGGCACCCAGCACCCGGATGGCCGGTATCCGGGCTCGGATCCGGAGTTCGTCGGCCGCCACCTCTTCGAGGAGCTGGGCGTGGCCGCCGCCGTCCTGCACCCGATGAGCAAGGGCATTCTCCCCGACCGCCATCTGAACAGCGCGGTGCTTGCCGCCCACAACGACATGATGGTGAGTCGCTGGCTCGAGAGCGGGACGTACCGCGACCGCTTCTACGGCACCCTGCGGGTGAACCCCGACGACATCGACGGGGCATTGAAGGAGATGGCGCGCTGGCGGGGGCACCCCCGAATCGTCCAGCTAGGCGTTCCTCTCCAGTCGCGGGACCTGTACGGAAAGCCGCAGTACCGGCCGCTCTGGCGCGCGGCCGCCGAGGCCGGGCTGCCGGTCGCCGTGCACATCGAGGTGGGCTCCAGCGTGACGACGGCGCCGACGCCGTCAGGTCACACCCGCACGTACGCCCAGTACGTCGGGTTCATGGCCCTCAACTACATCTACCACCAGATGAACATGATCGCGGAGGGCGTGTTCGAGGAGCTGCCCGATTTCAAGGTGGTCTGGGCGGACGGTGCCGCGGACATGCTGACGCCGTTCATCTGGCGCATGGACACATTCGGCCGGCCCCACCTGGAGCAGACACCGTGGGCGCCGGAGATGCCGAGTCACTACCTGCCAGACCACGTCTACTTCGTGCAGAGCAGCGTCGACGGCCCCGCCGACGCCGATTTCGCCGGCGAGTGGCTGCGTATGACCGGCAAGGAGAACATGGTCATGTTCGGGTCCAGCTATCCCCACTGGCAGCTGGCCACGGTCGACGCCTTCCCGCCTGCGTGGAGTCCCGAGCAGCGGGAGCGGGTGCTTTGGCGCAACGCGGCTTCCCTCTACGGCATCGACATCGCAGCGCACGCCGGCGGAGTCGGCGTCTCAGGTTCCTGAATCGCAGTTTCAAGAGAGTTTGCAGCAGTTTCGAAAGAAAGGATGAACCGAGATGGCCATCACCGAGATCCATGAGCGGACCGCACCACCGGCGTTGAAGCCCATCCGGGTCGTCGACTCGGACGTCCACCCGGTGCCCCGTCGCGGGGCCACCCTCGAATACTTCCCGGAGCCGTTCCGCAGCAAGTACCTCCTGTCGCACCCGATCGGCGAGACGATCACCTACGACGCTCCCGACTACTTCTACGCCCAGGCCATGCGTGTCGACTCGTTCCCCACAGACGGCGAGTTCCCGGGGAGTGATCCCGACCTCGCCTTCCGCCAGGCGATCCTCGAGGCTGGCTGCGATATCGGCATTCTCGAACCGCTGGCCGGAGGTTGGTACAACGATCCCGACGCGCTGCACGCCGCGGCCATCGCCATGAACCGCTGGCAGGACGCCGTCTGGCTGAGCAGCGAGGGCAACTGGCACCAGCGCTGGCGGGGGTCTGTCAGCGTCTCCATCGAGGCGCCCGAAGCCGCCGCCCGGGAGATCGAGCACTGGGCCGGTCACCCGTATATCGCCCAGATCCTGATCAAGGCCGAGCCGCGGCCATCGTGGGGGGACCCGAAGTACAACCCCATCTGGGAGGCGGCCGTCCGCCACGACCTGCCGGTGACCTGCCACCTCGGCCGGGGTCAGTACGACAACCTGCCCATCCCTCCGGTCGGCCTGCCGAGCTACAACCACGATTTCATGGTCACGTACTCGCTTCTGGCTGCCAACCAGGTGATGAGCCTCGTCTTCGACGGGGTCTTCGACCGATTCCCGGCACTGCGCATCGTGCTCGTCGAGCACGCCTTCACCTGGATCCTGCCTCTCATGTGGCGGATGGACGCCATTTACAGTGCCCGCGGGTCGGAAACCGGTCTGCGCCGCAAGCCTTCCGAGTACGTGAAGGACCATATCCGCTTCACGACCCAGCCGCTGGACTACCCGGAGGACAGGCTGGAGCTGGCGCGGGCGATCGAGTGGATGGAGGGCGGGAAGATCCTGCTGTACTCGTCGGACTACCCGCACTGGACCTTCGACGACCCCCGCTGGCTCGTCAAGCATCTGCCCGAGAGCGTCCGCGACAACGTGATGTACAGGAACGGGATCGAGACGTACCACCTTCCCGAGACCGTCCCGGCACTCGAGGGCCAGACACAGGTGGTCTTCTGACCTCCCGATCCACTTCCGGAACCGACATCCCGGCATTGGGGGCAGGGTGAGCATCGTCAGAGACGCTCGTCCGGCAGGGCGCGAGCAGGTCGTCTGTCACGTCGACGAGATCCCCGTTGGGTCGCACAAGGTCGTTCCCATCGGCCGGCACGGCGTGGGCATTTACAACGTCGCGGGTACGTTCTACGCGATCGCCAACTACTGCCCGCATGAGGGCGGCCCGCTGTGCAGCGGCCGGGTTCGTGGAAAGACGGTCGTGGATCCCGAGAGGCCCGGGGACTCGGCGACGGTGCGCGAAGGAGAGTTCATCCACTGCCCCTGGCACCAGTGGGGCTTCGAGCTCGCCACCGGCACCACAACCGTCAAGCCCGAGTGGAGCATCAGGACCTACCCGGTCAGGGTGATGGACCAGCACGTGGTGATCACGGCGTAGAACCACAGCGAGAAGAAGCCCGGGGCGGTCTCCCGGGGAGAGTTCTTCGGATCGCACGGCGGTTGCGGGTGCTGGAGCTCTCCGCGGCACCGGATAGGGGGAGGTAGAGCGAGGATGGGCATGGAGTTCGCGAAGATCAACGGGGGAAGGGTCGCCTACGACCTCCTCGGTCCCGAGGACGGTGAGCCTCTGGTGCTGACACCCGGGGGTCGGTTCAGCATGG